>NZ_CAXAVR010000045.1:0-19901 GCF_963972535.1 uncultured Salegentibacter sp. | reverse complement strand
GGGTTGATTTTCTTTTGAGGTTTGCGTGGTTTTACAACTATATAGGGCGCCAATAAAGGCCAGCGTGTAAATAGCTTTTTTCATTGATAAACGTTTCTTTTTTTATAAGACTCAAGAAGTGCGTAAAAGTTACATTTATAAAAGAAAAAATTTTGTTTTTATAAAAATTGAGCATAAAAAAACCGCTGAATTTCTCAGCGGTTTTAAAGCTTATTTTAGAGAAAAAACTACTCTCTAATATGGCCTTCTCCTAATACATAGTATTTATTGGTAACCAATTGTTTTAAACCAAGTGGTCCACGGTGGTGAAGTTTATCGGTACTAATAGCGAGCTCTGCACCAACTCCCATTTGGCCACCATCTGTAAATCTAGTAGAAGCGTTGTGATACACAGCGGCACTGTCTACCTGCTCCATAAAGTTGGCGGCTTCTTTCTTATCATCAGTGATAATCACTGCAGAATGTCCTCCTGAATATTTATTGATTTTATCCATTGCGGCGTCGTTACCATCAATAGCACCAAGTACAATTCTCATGGCCAGGAATTCTTCATACCAGGTATCTTCAGAAGGTATTTTTTCTTCATTTGGAAGTATCTTAGCGATATCATCGTCTACCTGAATATGTACTTTATTCTCTGTGAACATATCATACAATTCTTTTACTCTTTTTTCAAAGTCCGGTAGATTTTTATCAACTAATACCTTATCTAATGCATTACATCCTGAAATCTTATCGATTTTAGCATTTAGCATTACTCTTTTAGCTGTATCAAAATTGGCATTCTTAGAAACATAAAGGAAATTATTTCCTCGTCCGCTTACTAAAACTGCGCCTGTAGAATGTTCTTTTACAAAAGCAATAAGCTTTTCTCCACCTCTTGGAACAACTAAATCTATATGTTGTGGCGGATTTTTAAGGAACTCCTGGGTTTCGGTTCTATTCATTTGTAATAGCTCGATCCAGTCTTTTTCCAAACCGTTTTCCTGAAGCGCTTCGTGCCAACATTCCTCAAGAATTCTATTAGAATGGTTTGCTTCTTTTCCACCTTTTAAATAGATCTTATTATTTGCTTTAAAAGCAAGTACAGCGGCTTCAATTGTAACATCGGGACGGGATTCATAGATAATCATAATCGTTCCGAATGGTGCGGTTTTGTTGGTAATATCTAAACCGGTATCCAATCTTCTATGCTCTATAGTTTGGCCTACAGGATCTTCCTGGTCCATAACTTCTTTTACAGAGCGTATCATATCGTCTACCTTGGCATTGTTTACTACCAATCTATCACGCATAGCCTGGTCTCCTTCGCCAAAAGCGTCAAGATCTTTTTTATTTGAGGCTACTATTTCCTCACGTCTCTTATCCAAAATATTAATCATGGATTGCAAAACGTTATTTTTGGTTTTAGAATCTAATAATTTCATTATTCGATTTATTTTTAGTTTGATTAAACTTCAATTTTTATTTTTCTATGCGGTAAACTTTGTACCTACCGGTTTACCGGCTACGATATCCAGAATTACATTTTTCTGTTTACCGTTTGCGATATAAGTGGTGATGTTTTTAGCAGCGGTACCTTTGGCAATCTTAATTTTAGACTCCATACCACCACGGCCTTCACCTTCGCCTTTTCCAGATTCCTGAACGTATTTTTCTACGTTTTCATCAACCGTAACTTTGTTAAGTTTTTCTGATTCATCATCTTCTGGATGGCCGGTGTATAATCCATCTGTATCACTCAAAATAATTAAGGCATCAGCATTAATTAGTTCAGCCACAAGGCTTGCCAGTTCATCATTATCAGAGAACATAGACATTGTTACCGATACTGCATCATCTTCATTAGCAATAGGTATAATTCCTTCAGATAATAAAGACTCGTAACAGTTAATCATATTTTCGCGGTGAATACCCGGGCTAAAATCTCTTTTAGTTGCCAGTACCTGCGCACAACGCATTCCAAAATCGTGGAAGATACTATAGTAGTGACGCATCATACGTGGTTGGCCCACTGCAGAAAATACCTGTCTTCTTTTTGAGGCATCTTCAATATCTACATCTCCAAGAACTTCTTTTCCGGCAATTGCCGATCCTGAAGAAACGAGAACTACCATTACATCCTCTTCATATAGTGTAGCTATTTGTTCTACAAGATGTTTTAGTACAGGGCCTAAAATCCTGTTATCTTTATTGGTCATTACATTGGTCCCGACCTTAACTACGATTCTCTTTTTTTCCATTTTATAAAGTTATATTTAAACTTCCTTTTTTAGATTTAGATTACTCTTTTCCCAGTTCTACAGCTCTGTCAAATGCCGCGTAAGCCGCATCTTTAATTAATTCTTCAACGTTGTTATCGTCCATAGAATCTAAAGCTGCACGGGTTGTCCCCCCTTTAGAAGCAACGCGCTCCATCCAGGTGCTGGCCGAAAGATCTGATTCATTAAAAAGTTTTACGGCACCTTCAAATGTTTGGCTTACCAAAACTTTAGAATCGTTTTTAGAAAAGCCCATTTTTAAAGCTGCTTCCATCATAGAATTCATGAAATAGAAAACATATGCCGGCCCGCTTCCTGAAATTCCTGTAGAAGCATCTATAAATTTTTCTGTTTCTACATGAATTGAAGCTCCCGTGGTGTCTAATAAATTTCTAACCATAAGAAGTTCTACACGAGAGATTTCTTTTGCTTCGGTAAACGAGGTAACTCCTTTTCCTACCTGTGCAGGAAGGTTAGGCATTGAACGTACAACTTTTTTCACGTTTAAACCTTGTTGTATTTTATCTATAGTAACGCCGGCCATTAAAGAGACAAATATTTGCTGGTCGTTTACTAAAGGTTTTATTTCCTCAAATAAATCATCACAGTGATAGGGTTTTACAGCAAGGAATACGATGTCTGCCTTTGGTAGGCATTCTTCAATATCATCGTATACATCAAAATGGTCTACTTTACTAAGTGTAGTTATTATTTCAGCCGATTTATCAAAAATCATTAGATTTCGGTGATTAAGTAAACTAGACTTTGCCATTCCCTCGGCGTAAGTAAGTCCCATATTTCCTGCTCCAATTACTAATACTTTCATTCTTTATTTTTTGGTTAATTAATTTATTTCAACTTTTAGACTTTCAAGTCTGGGCCATTAAGAACAAAGACCATGCAATGTTTCCCATTAAAACCGTACTTGCCTGCCAAAAGCAAGGATTAAATTAATTTATTTTGACCGTAACTAATAAAATATTAGGTTAAACTAATCTAAAAACAGCCGTTTTCAGCGGTTTTTAAATAAATTTTGATGATGCTTAAGCCTTATAATTAGGTAGATTGAAGCCCTTTTATTATTAGCTTTTGAGATAATAAAGATTATGAAAAACGTTAAGAATTATTCAATTTAGGAAGTATTACTTATGCCTTTAGCCGAAAATGGAATAAACCCTAAATTTTTATTTAAATTTTATTCCATTAAAAAACTGCCATTTTTACTGCCATTATTGCAGAAAAAAGGTGCTAAATTGAACGAAAAGGTTTTCGTCGAATTTTTGTGAATTTAAAGCTGTAGCGTTACAACATCGTTAATGGCAGGAATGCTCACTGCACAATTATAACGATCTTTTATTTTTACTCTTAATGAGTCTAGAGCGGTGGGCTCGCCGTGGATTAAAAATATCTTTTCAGGAATATTTTTTATTTCTGACATCCAATCCAGTAGTTCCTTTTGATCGGCGTGGGCAGAGAGACTTTCCATTTTTAAAATTTTTGCTTTTACCGGGCAATATTTTCCAAAGATTTTTACTTCTGAAGCTCCGTTTTCCAGCTGCCTGCCTCTGGTGCCTTCGGCCTGGTAACCTCCTAATAGCACTGTGGTTTCAGGTTTATCTATTAAATAACGAAGATAGGTGAGTACACGGCCGCCGGTAACCATTCCGCTGCCGGCTATTACAATCTTAGACTTGTTTTCATCTATAGTTTTCCAGGTATCGCGGTATGAAGTGATGATATTAAAATAGGATAGCATTTTTCTAAATTCACCTTGCTCAATTTTATGCCACTTGCTAAAACCTTCAAATAAACCAAGAACTTCATTACCCATTGGGCTATCTATGTAAATAGGGATTTTTGGGATTTTATTCTTTTTGATTAAAAGGTATAATTTATACATAATTCCCTGCAAACGCTCTACTGCAAAACTTGGAATAATAAGGTTTCCTTTTTTGTTTACGGTTTCCTTAATTGCTTCAATAAAAATTTCGTCTGAATCATCTTCGGGATGAAGTCTATCACCATAGGTACTCTCTAAAAATAAGTAATCTGCACATTCTGGTTTATTGGGTGCTTCTAAAAGTAAATCTTTTTCCCGCCCAATATCGCCTGAGAATACAAACCGTTTTTCAAAAATCTCAATTTCTATAAACGTTGAACCTAAAATATGGCCGTTGGTCTGGTAACGATATTTTATATTTTCTGAAATTCTATGCCACTCATTCAGCTTTATACTTTTAAATAAACCTATAGTTTTTTCGGCATCACTCGTGGTATATAAAGGCAAAGCCGGATGGTGTTTGCTATATTCTTCCTTATTGGTTCTTTCTGCATCTTCTTCCTCGATCTTTGCACTGTCTTTTAAAATAACCGCTGCAATTCCTAAAGTTGGTAGGGTACCAAGAATAGGATTTTTATATCCTTGTTTTACCAATTTTGGGAGATATCCTGTATGGTCCAGGTGGGCGTGGGTAAGCAGTATGAGATCTATATTATTAGGATCAAACGGAAAATCTTTCCAATTGAGTTCCCGCAGACTTTTAATTCCCTGGAAGAGTCCGCAGTCTATTAAGAAATTCAACTCGGGTGTTTCTACGAGAAATTTTGAGCCTGTTACTGTTCCCGAACCTCCCAGGAAATGAATTTTTACTTGATTTTCCATAATTTTAATGTTTACAAAGATCTCTCATTTCTTCAAGTATTCTCTTTTTGCGAGGATTGCTGATGCCTAAATGATCCAGGTAAAAGGTATCGTTTATAAGTTCCTGGCACAAAACTACATCCCGACTTAACAAAAAGTTTTTTTCTCTTTCTGAAAGTAGGGTAGAAACAGTTATAGGGTATAAACCTAACTGGTCTATTCTATCTTTAAGTCCTTGGCCTTTTGGATAATCCCAGCTTAATAATTTAAGGTTGGCACATTTGGCATATTTTACTGCATCAGATGTAAACCGTGTGTTGGTAACCACCCAACCTTCTTCAAAGGTTAATTTATTCTCTCCATTACTTCTAAAATTTTTTATATCCCGAAACCTGGAATCTATATAAAGCGGAATTTTTACATCACAATTTCTACCTGCATTGTGAAATTTACATTCTATTAAAATTAGCTTTAAATCTGTTTTTGCCTCCACATCTATCTCGTGGGTAACGCATTTTCCCTGGTATATTTTTCCGGTTTGGGTTTTATAACCACTATAACTTAAAAGTGCGGCAATAAATTTTTCAAAAGGAAATCCGGTGGGGCCCAATTCGTAAATAGCGGTTTTTAATTTATATTTTGAAGCACTGGTTTTATTATCTTCTTTGAGCAAATTAAAAGCACGATTATATATTTCTTTGGTGGTGATACCTTCGTACAGTTCGGTTTTGAGTTTTTCCAGGGTTTTTTGAATAAGTTCTTCATTGGCGCCAGACCTCCTTAAAGATTCTGCAACCCTGTCTATAGAAAATTTAGCTTTTTCACCAGAGGCTTTTATAATTTTTAGATTAGAGATATTCATTTTTAGGAGATTTTTCAAGAATTAACTTTGTAAAAAATTATAGATCTGAAGGCATAAAAAGCATAGGAATTTGGGGTTTTTTTCCTAATTCTTTTAGCAGAGATTTTGAAAATAGATTTTGAAAAAAGCCTCTTTTTTTATGGTTCAAAACCAACACATCACTATTTCTACTTTGAATAAAACTGTGAATTCCTTTGGTAACTTCAATATTGGTTAGGGTGTGAAAACTATGGGAAACATCTTTAAAATAGTCGTGTAGCTCTTCTTTTGTATTGAGCTGTTCTTCAGATAAATTTTCAGTATCCTGGATATAAAGAATCCTAATACAGGCCTTAAATTTCTTAGCCATATCTATTAAAAAATTTATCTCATAATCTGAAAATGATTTATCAAACCGGGTTGCCAATACCAGTTCTTTTTTTACTTCGGGTACATACACACAATTTTCTGGTATAAGTAAAACCGGCATATGGTCTACGGTTTCAATTACATTCATACTATTTGTACCAAAAATCCTGTCGTCTGCTTCGGTTTCTCCTTTTGTTCCCATTACTATAAGATCAAAAATTATTTCATTTTGAATCTCAACAACCGCATCGTTTAACCAGGATTCTATAATTACAGACTTAAACCTATGGTTCTGATTCTTATTAATTATAGCTACTTCTTTCAGCAACTTATTCATCAGGACTTTATTTTCGCTTTTTGCCTGAGCTAAACTAGCGCCATTAATATCGGGAGTATAGAATTCGGGTTTGCAGGCATTTAAAAAATAGAAATTACACAGCTCATTTTGAAATAAACTAAAGGCGTAGACGGTAGCTTTCCAGGCGTTAGCCGAAAAATCTGTGGGGATGAGTATATTTTTCATAACTAGTTGAATTTTCCTGATTGAATGACCATAAAGGGTACTTTAATATGAAAACCTATTTTATTAACTACCGGTCTAAAAAGAAGATTTTCAAAAAAGCTACGTTTGTTATTTACCATGAAAAGTAAATCTACCTCGTGCTGTTCCTGGTATTTTTTTATGGCTTTTGGTACGCTTTTGTCTTCAATTGTATAAAATTGGTGCGCAGTATCTTCCAGGATTTTACTGAGGTTCTTCTTATTTTTTTCCTGATTTTGGTTCAGGTCTTTTCCAAAATAAACGTGTAAAATATTAAGCTTTGAAGTATGTTCTTCGGCTAAATTTAAAATTGGTTCCAGTTGCGCAGTGCTAAAATTCAATTCAAAATCTGTGGGAAATAGAATATTTACCGGAGGTTGGTATTCATATCCCGAAGGGATCATTAAAAAAGGCGTTCTTAGCTTATTAATTGCGTGCACACTATTGGTACCTATTAAAATTTCTTCAGCCCCGGTTGCACCCTGGGTTCCCATTACTACCAGGTCTATTTCTTTAGATTTCACCTGTTCTTTCATCTCATCTATAAGGAGATTAAAAGCTGAAATTTTTTCGAAATGATGCTTTGGATTATTAAAATCACGATTAATTTTCCGTTCTACTTTTCGTAATCCTGTGAGGGAGTTTTTTTTATAAGCTTCAGCGAGATTAGGTTGTGTACTGTTGTATAATATATATTCAGAATCATACAAAACCGGGGTATATGTATTTAGAAGATAAAAAGTACATTCTACATCCTTAAATGCTTTAATGGCATAAGAAATCGCGTTATAAGCGTTTTCTGAAAAATCTGTGGGTAAAAGTATTTTTTTCATGATTTCTAAATTTTAAATGCATTCCCTATTAAAATTTTGTAATACCAGTAGTGGAACTTTAGGATGAAGACCCACTTTATCTATGGTAGAAGTAAGGAGCATATCTTCTAAATAAGTGTGACGGGAATTTACCATCACCAAAAGATCTATATTATTATTTGCTATAAATTCTTCTATTGCTTTTTCCTTTTGCAACTCTTCACTTTGGTGTTTTTCTAAGCGAATATTATAGAATTGCTCGTGCAAAAATTCCAGGTTATCTTTTTGTCTTGCTGAAGTTGCCTTATGTTTAGATAAATACAGAAAATGAATAACAGACTTAAAATCGCGGGCAATTTCTCCCACAACTTTCAATTCACGTTTTTGATACGGAATTAAAAAATTGGTTGGAAATAAGATGTTTTTTGGTTCCTGATAGCTAAAATTTTCTGGAATGGCCAAAACCGGGCATTGCACATATTTTAAAACAAGTAAAGTATTACTCCCAAAACCAAGTTCCCTATCGTTTGTAGCCCCACGAGTTCCCATAATAACAAGATCGGCATTTTCTGAATTTACCAGGCTGTTAACCTCGTCTACCAAATCAACAAATGCTGCTACAGATCTAATTTTATGCCTGGGATTGCAAAATTCGTTGTGAACCTTAATGCTAATTTCATTTAAAGCCATTTCAGCCTTTGTTTTGGTAACCGCCTTAAGCTCATCTATCAATTCTTTACTTAACAGATTTTCATCGGTATACACCTTATCGGCGTAAGTGTTTAAAAGAATTATTTCACTCTTTTCATATTTAAAAAGTTGGCAGGCAAATCGCAATGCGTTATAGGCATTTTCTGAAAAATCGGTGGGTAAGATTATCTTTCTCATCTTCTTGGACTTTGATTAATAAAGTTAAGAGAACACCTAAGTTTAAACTATGAGGAAAATCAGTTTGTAATTTAATTTTAAGCTTTTACAGGAGAAGAAAGTTTTAGCTTAGTATGACGTGTATCATATTTATTATCAATGTTTTGAAATATATTTAATGGTAATTTTAAAACTTTTAAAGATGAAAAATTTAATATTAGGAATCTTAATAAGTATTCCGTTTGTGTTATTTGCACAAGAACCGAAAGAATTTGATTTTGTTTCTAATCAGGAAGAGGGTTTTAGTACGGTAAGGTTAGGCGATAATTGGGGTTTTATAGATACCAGTGGCGAGGTGCTGTTTGAACTTAGAAACGATCTTGTTATGAATAAGAACCCTAAAAAAAATAGAATTGGCGTTGCGGGAATTGAATATCCTCAACTAAAAGAAGAAAGGGCTATTATTAGTAAAAAGAAAGATGGCGTTAACTATTATGGTTTTATAAATGCTGAAGGAAAAACAGTAATTGAACCTGAATTTCTAAATGTAAGCAACTTTTCTAAGGGGAAAGCCTTGGCATTAAAGCTAGAAGAAGAGAGACTTGGTGAGAACCAGCTTTTGGGTAAGAATGTGCTGTCTTATAAATATGATGTAGTTCTTATTGATAAGGATGGGGAAGTACTAAAATATTTAGAAGGGCCTTTTCCTGTAGCTGTTTCTAAACAAAAATTACGAGAGGCACCAGAGATTAATGCAAAATGGTTGGGCGAGAATTTGCTAAGTGTAAAAGGTCCCAATAAAAAATGGCGAATTCATAAGCTTTAAAAAGTTCCTTTTATAGTTGCTTAAATTTAATTGTAAATAGGATAGAAAGTAAGCTCTAAAAACAGAAACAGGAGACCATTGCCTCCTGTTTCTTAAGAAGATATTAAGTTTATTCTTTAACACTGGTTTGATATCAGTGATCTTACACGAAGTAAAATTTGTATATCAGGTTAAAAAATACCTTTGATATCTTCTAATTTGATTTCCAACTCTGGGAGTTAGGAAAAACAAATTTTTGAATATATATAGATAAATTTCCTGTTTTAAAAATAGACGAAAACATACTTAAAAAAAATGACAAATGTCAGAAAACCAGTATTTAACAAAAAATTAGGACTATGTGATTTCCTGTAGTTTATCTGGTTTCAGGATCTTTATTTTTTTACCTTTTATTGCAATGATTCCTTCTTTTTTTAAGCTGGAGAGGCTTCGAATAAAACTTTCGGTAGAAATTCCGGCTATACTGGCCAAATCGGTTCTGGAAATATTAAGCCCTTTAAATTCTGGGTTTTGCATTTCTTCTGCAAACTGAAGAATAGTATTAGAAGTTTTTTTTAATACCGACGCATAAGCCATTTCTAAAAGTTGCGATTTTAATTCTAAAACAGTATCGGTTAAATATTGGGCTAAATCCAGGCTTAACTCCTGGTTTTGCTGTAGAATTTCCCTAAAATCAGTATATAAGATCCTGTAAAATTGAGAAGCTTCTAAGGTGGTTGCCATTTCAGTTGCAACGGGATGCTTATGAAATCCGTAAAGTCCCAATAAATCATTTTTACGGTAAATACCAGTAATCAATTCTTTTCCCAGTTGGTCCATCCTGGAAGTTTTAACCAAACCTTGTTTAATTAAATAGATAAAACTTGAATGGCGGTTTTCATGAAACAATATTTTATGTTTATCCAGGCTTATTAACTCACCCTTTTTTTTCATATAACTTTTTAAAGCTTCAATATTTGGAACTAAAGATTTATCTGGCTTTTTAGATGGTATAAGATTCTCCATTTTAGCATTTGTGAGAAATAAAATTTTCTTCTTTAGCTCCTGTTTCGAAGAATTCAGGAATAAAAAATTTTGTTTTTTATGAAGGGGTTTTTGGGTATTAGTTTCAGCAATAATAGAGAGTATGGGAAGCTTTAAAATCCCAGGATTTCTATGAATTACTTTAGGTGAAATCGGGATTTTTACTGCCCAAATAAGCAAATCTGGTTTATTTTTTATTAATAAACTTTCTAAGCTTGTTGGGGAATTTGAGTATATAAATTTATAATCGAGGTTTTCCGCCAATTCATCTGGAATTAGATGACCGGAAGTTTTATCTAAAATATATAGAATACGCTTCATCCCTGCAGAGCTTAAATATTAAGAATACGTTGATTGGGGATTGTTTCGCATTTCAGGCGGGGGGAAGTTGGGGAAATGCTTTTAAACAACACCTAAATATACAAAGTTATTTTTAAAACGTATATGGCGGATAAATTATTTAAAAAACTAAAAATCAGGTGTTTAATTATTATTGCTATTCTTTAGAAAAAGAATACTTCCGCATAAAAACTGATTTTTATCATTTTCAGCTAAGTTTCTGAGACTTATCTTTAAAGAGCGAATTATTTCGTGAAAAATCGCGTAGCATTAACTCTCGCTAAGCGAGTAAACTTTTTATTATGGAACTATCTAAAAAACAAGTTTTCACCGAAGAATTTTATCAGAATATTGGGATGCTTTTTTACGCCATTGCGGCTTCTGATAAAGTAGTGCAAGCCGAAGAGATTAAAACGCTTAACAACCTGGTGCAAAAGAAATGGGTGCCAATAGATAATAAAACGGACGAATATGGAACCGATGAAGCCTATAAGATTGAAATGATCTTTGATTGGCTTGAAGAAAATTCTCCCGAAGCAACATGGGCATTTAACGAGTTTAGACAATACAAAAAGGAAAATGAAGGCTTGTTTACTTTACCAATTAAACAGTTAATTTGGGAAACAGCAGATGCTATTGCAGCTTCGTTTGCAGGAAAAAATAAATCTGAGCTTATAATGCTTTCAAAATTAAAAATGCTGCTTTCTAAATGATTAAAATTGAACGTATTATATTGATTTTTCTTCGTATATTTTAATAAAATTAGCTGATGAAAACCTTAATTTGCCAAAGTTGTGGCTGGCCATTTACAAAAGCCACGGTAGGTACAAATCGCGATAAATCGGAAAATTCCGATTATTGTCGCGACTGCTACCAGGATGGTGCTTTTACCGATAAATCGCTTAATTTACATCAATTAGAAGTGAAGTTATTAGAGATGGCAGAAATGCACGAAGATATTAGCCTGGAAGAAGCCCGGCAACTTATAAAAAAACTACCCGAGCTTAAACGGTGGCGAATGGAACATATTTAATTCTTCCTTTCCAGAAGCATATTTCGTTTTTAAAAAGAAAATTTCTGTAGAAGATTTCATTATTGATCTTCTTTTTCGGCGCGCGCTTTTTGGCGCTCCAGTTTTCTAAAATATCCACGGAATAGAATATTATGCTTTAAAGCTTCCATATTCTCATTAAAACGATGGGTAGCTTCTTCAATATTTTCCATACTTTGATCTAAATGATTCACAAAACTGCTGTCTTTTAGCACATAATTAAGCGCTCCTTTTTCTGAATTAAGATTGTTAGAAAATTCCCCCAGATCTACGCTAATCCCCTTTATTTGCGAAGATGTAGTTTCCAAATCTTTAATAATTGTGCTGAAACTTTTTTGTGCACTGGAGTCGCTAAGAAGCAAACCCGCCACAGAATTTTCGTAATCTACATTATTTAAAATTCCATTTAGTTTTGCCAATCCCAACCTGGCAGATTTGGTTGTTTCATTTAAATTTTCAACACTTTCCTGTACATTTTTAGCCAGGGTTTTGTCTTTGAGTAAATCTCCTAAAACGCCTTCTCCAGAATTTATACTATTGGTGATTTTTAATAAATCCTGGGTTAATAATGCTGCATTTTCATTGGTTTTATTCAGGGTGTTTAGCATATCGGCAGTTGCCACCTGGCTAATTGAAGAGAGTGTGTCGCCTTCCTTGATGGTGGGAGAAGGTGCCTGGCTTGAGGGTAAAATATTTAAAACCATACTTCCAACTAGGCCGTCTGAATTTATGGTAGCCAGTGCATTGTTTTTAATTAAATTTCCGGCTTCCCTATTAATAAGCATATCTACACAAATTGCCGTATCATTTAAAAATTTAATTTCTTTTACCGTACCAACGTTCACACCAGAATAACGAACGTTATTTCCCGATTGCAATCCATTTACGTTTTTAAAAACAGAACTTACCAGAATAGAATCTCCAAACAGGTTTTGCTTGTTTCCAATAAAGAAAACTCCAAGGGTGAAAATAATAAGCCCCGAAACAATGAGAACCCCAAGTTTTATATTTTGTGCAGAATTTGATTTCATAGCTTTTTATTTAAAAAATGCTTTAATTTTTGGATCACCAGATGCTGCCAGTTCGTTAAAAGTTCCTTCAGCATAATTTTTTCCGTCAAGTAATAAGATCATTCGGTTAGAAATTACCCTCGCACAATCTACATCGTGAGTAATTATTATAGATGAGGTTGCATATTTTTTCTGAATATTCATCATTAATAAAATAATTTCTTTTGCAGTAATTGGGTCTAAACCCGTTGTGGGTTCGTCGTAGATTATAATCTTTGGTTTTAGAATAAGTGCTCTTGCTAAAGCAATTCTACGTTGCATACCTCCCGAAAGTTCTGCGGGCATTAGGTCTATAGTTTGTGGCAAGCCTACATTTTCCAACGCCTCTTTTACCAGTTCTTCAGTTTTTCTTTCAGAATTTTTTCTGTGCCTTCTTAGCGGAAATTCTAAATTTTCCCTAACCGTCATAGAATCGTATAAAGCACTGCCCTGAAACAAAAAACCTATATCGGTTCTTATTTCATCCAGCTCGTTTTGTTTCATTTTAGAAATATCTTTCCCTAAAACTTTAATACTACCTCTATCAAAATCCATTAAACCTACCAGACATTTTATCATCACCGATTTTCCTGAACCCGATTTTCCCATTAGAACAAGGTTTTCACCATCAAATAAATTTAAATTGAAATCCTTTAAAACTTCAACGTCGCCAAAGCTTTTGTACAGGTCTTTTATTTCTATTACGGCTTTATTTTCCATTTTTAATTATAAAAAATATCAGTGATAAAAACGGCGATAAAATCCAGTACAAACAGTAGCATAGAAGTAAAAACCACGGCAGAATTGGAGGCTTTCCCAACCCCCGCGGTGCCTTTTTTGCTATTGTATCCTTTAAAACAACCTACCAGGCCAATGGCAAACCCAAAGAAAAAAGTTTTTACCGTTGCCGGAAGAAGATCTGTAAATTCCAGCGCGGCAAATACCTGGTTAAAATAAAGGGTAAAAGAAACCTCACCTTTTATGTTCTCTATAATTGCAGAACCAATTAGTGCAACAAAATCTCCAACTATTACTAAAATGGGTAGCATACAAGTGGCGGCCAATATCCTGGTTACTACCAGAAATTTAAACGGATTTGTTCCTGAAACTTCCATAGCATCTATTTGCTCGGTAACCCGCATAGAACCTAATTCGGCTCCAATACTTGAACCAATTCTTCCGGCACAAATGAGGGCGATAATTACCGGGCCAATTTCTCTAACTATAGAAATACTTATCATAGACGGCATCCACGAAACCGCACCAAATTCCATTAGGGTAGGGCGGGATTGTAGGGTAAACACAAGGCCTAAAATAAATCCTGTTACACTAACTAAAAGCAAAGATTTATTGCCCATTTGGTAGCATTGTTTCAGAAATTCCCTGAACTCAAAAGGCCTACTAAAAAGTTCTCTAAAATACCTGCCGGTAAACTTCCCCATTTCCCCGATCTCCAGAAAAAATGAACTTAAACCCGATTGATATGAGGATAGTATTTTCATCTTAAATTATTTCAGTAGAAAACCAGGGATTAAATTATTATTCAATCAATTGAATATAGAACTGCTTGAATGCCAGGTAAATTTAGCTCTAAACGCTTTTAATAGAAATGATATAAATCAGCTTATTAAAGCTTATAAGGGAAAAATTTAGATAAAGTTGGAAGTTACCGGAACGAACTAAAATATTTTTTTAACATTTTAATTTTAAAAAACTTGTTAATTTTAGCTTATTAAAAATTAAATTTTGACACTTGTGAAGTGGTGCAATCCGCAGTTTAAGGCGATTTTGTTAATATAAATGGCAAATGGGTTCACATTTCTCTGACTTAACATATATTTTTGGTGTTTGCCTTTTTAAATATACAAGACTGACTTAATCATTTCTAAATGACAAAAGTAAATAACTATCCTTCTAAATCGGAGTTAGAAACTAAGCTTAAAATTGACGAACCGCGTGTTATTGCTGTAGGTGCAAGTGCCGGGGGGCTCGAAGCGCTTAAAGCTTTTTTCAAAGACATACCCGAAACCGATAAGAATGCTTATGTAGTTATTCAGCATCTTTCCCCAGATTATAAAAGTATGATGGGAGAACTTCTTAAAAAGAGCACCAACCTGCCAATTCGGGAGATTAAGAATAAAATGAAGCTGAAGCAGGGTCATATTTATTTAATTCCGCCGGCCAATAATTTATCTTTTGAAAAGAATAAACTTCACCTGGTAGAAAAACCTAAAGATCAAAGTTTAAACCTGCCTATAGATATGTTCTTTGAAGCACTTTCTAAAGAGCGTAAAGAAAAAGCTATAGGAATAATTTTAAGTGGCACCGGCAGTGACGGTACCCGAGGGGTAAGGGCAATAAAAGAACGCGACGGAATGATTATGGTGCAGGATCCCGAAGAATCTAAGTTTGACGGGATGCCGCAAAGTGCCATAAATACTGGATTAGTAGATTACGTTCTACCTATTTCAAAAATGGCGCAGGAACTCAGGAATTTTATAGATTCTCCCGCGGTTTTTCATTTTAAGGACGGTGACTATAACTACAATGAGAGCGAACTGATGAAAATTCTTCGCTTTATAGACGAAAAAACCGGTCTTGATTTTAGAGAATATAAACACGCCACGCTTGCCCGTAGAATTGCCAGAAGGGTTAATGTATGTAAATGCAATAGTCTTTCAGATTATTATCAATTCTTATTAAATAACGATGAAGAGGTAGAGATTTTACATCGGGAATTTTTAATTGGGGTTACCAAGTTTTTTAGAGATTCAAAAGTTTGGAAAATACTTAGAGAAGAGGTAATTCCTAAACTGGTAGAAGAAAAAAAGGATGGAGAGGTTATAAAACTTTGGGATGTTGCCTGTAGCAGTGGAGAAGAAGCTTATTCTTTTGCCATGCTTATTAATGAAGAAATTGAGAAGCAACGAAAAAGTATAGATATAAAGATTTTTGCAACAGATATTTCGCAAAAACACCTGGATATTGGAGGAGAAGCCTTTTACCCCGAAAGCATTGTTGCCGATATTGATTCAGATTTATTACTGAAATATTTTATAAGCGAGCCTAATGGATATAAAGTTATTGATAAAATGCGCCGAATGGTGGTTTTTTCGAGACATAATATCATTAAAAATCCGCCTTTCAGCAATATGGATATGGTGGCTTGCAGAAACCTATTAATCTATTTCCAACCCGGAATTCAGAATAAGGCTTTAAACTTTTTGCAATATGCTTTAAAAGTTGGCGGTTATTTGGTTTTGGGAACTTCAGAAAATGTTTCGTCCCAAAAAAATAACTTTAAAGTGATAAATCGTTCGGCTAAAATTTATCAAAATGAAAATGCTGATAAACGTTTAAATTCAAATATATCGGCAGCAACTGCTCAAAGCAGGTCACTTTCTAATACAAAAGAAATTCAAAGGCCAAATTATAGAAAAACATCAAATCCAGTTAAAAATAAACTCGCCGAAGAACTTAATGAAACTATCCTTGAAACTTTTGGCGGTGCCAGTGTTTTTATAGATAACGATTTTAATATTTTACAGGCAGTAGGCGAGTTTAGAAAATATGCAAACTTGCCGGTTAATGGGTTTTCAGTAAACCTAATGGATATGCTGGGTTTAGATTTAAAGTATATTATACAGAGTACCGTTAAAAAGGCTAAGAAGAATAACGAAAAACTTAGATATCAGGATGCCGCTTTTGAGCATAATGGTGAAAAAAAATCTGTAGATATTGTAATAAAACCTTATCAACATCAATTAGAAGATGCCAATGCTAGTTTTGTAATTACTTTTATAGAAAAAGAAGTAAACCTAAAGGAGGTTAAAACTCTAGATAAACTAACGCTTAACAATCGTACCAAAGAATTTGTTACAGATCTTGAAGAGGAGCTCAAAGAGACTAAGGAAGAGTTGCAAACTTCAATGGAAGAAATTGAAACCAGTAACGAAGAGTTACAGGCTGCTAATGAGGAGCTCCTGGCTTCTAATGAAGAATTACAAAGTACAAACGAGGAATTACAAAGTGTAAATGAAGAGATTAATACGGTAAATGCTGAAAATCTCCAGAAAGTAGAAGACCTGGCGGCATTAAATGCCGATATGAATAACCTACTGGAAAGTACCGAGATTGGAGTGATTTTCCTGGATGGAGAGCTGAGAATAAGGAAATTTACCCCAGCAATTCAAAGGCACTTCAATTTAATAGAATCTGATGAAGGTAGGCCTATTGAGCATTTTACCTCCAGTATGGGTAAAAGCAATTTAATTACCCGCTGCAAACGAGTTCTTAGAACCGGAAAAATTCTTGAAAAGCAGGTAATGACTAAAGACGGTTCGTATTATCTTAGAAGGATTTCGCCTTATATAAATTCTAATGATGAAGTGAGCGGAGTGGTAATTACTTTTATAGACGTTGGTTTATTGCAACGCTCTAAAGAAAAATTAATTGCCAGTGAAAAACGATTTAAATCTTTTTATGAAGAAGACCCGGTAATTCATATTAGTGTAGATCCGCAAACCCAGTTAATTGTGCATTGCAATGAGATGGCTGTTAGTAGATTGGGATATAATTCTAAAGAAGATTTGATTGATAAACCTGTTTTTGATCTTTATAACGAAGAGTCCCAACTTAAAGCATTAAAGTCTAATAAAGAATTTAAAGACACCGGTGTTATTGTGAATATGGAGCAAGAAATGCTAACTGCTGCAGGAGATTTACTTCCGGTTATATTAAATGCCACAGCCGAAAAAGATGCTGATGGTAATATAATGACTATTAGATATACTTGTGTAGATATTTCTGCTCTTAAAGATGCTGAATTAAAATTAAAGCAACAACACGAAGATCTTGAACGCGCCAACAAAGATTTGGAACAATTTGTATCTATTTGTTCTCATGATCTCCAGGAGCCACTTTCTACCATTAAATTTGGTAGTGATGTTTTAGGCAAAATGTACTCTTCCCAATTAGACCAAAAAGGAAAAGATTATGTGAAGTATATAAAAGATGCTTCTACAAGACTTTCAGAACAAATTAAAGCTTTACTGGAACACTCCAGAATTGGTCGAAATGGAGAAAAAAGCCTGGTAAACATTAAAGAAGTGGTTGAGGTTGTAAAATATGATCTCGGTAAAAGAATAAAAGATACCAATGCCAGAGTAAATGCTGGTACGCTTCCAAAAATTATGGGTTACGAAGTAGAATTACGCCTGTTATTTCAAAACCTAATAAGTAATGCCATAAAATATACCCCAAAAGAACGTAACCCCGATATTCGTATTGCAGCTTATCGTGAAGGTAAATTCTGGGTTTTCTCGGTGATGGATAATGGTTACGGAATCTCTGAAGAAGATAAAAAGAACATTTTTACCATTTTTAACCGAGTGAAAGAAACCAATGGAAATGATGGTACGGGAGTTGGCCTGGCGCACGTAGAAAAAATTGTACAACTGCATGAAGGTAGCATTTGGGTAGATAGCCAGGTAGGTGTGGGCAGTACTTTTTATTTTAAATTAAAAGCATAGCTGTGTATGAGCTCAGAGCAGCTTTCGTATCCCGAAAAGATAGATATTCGAAATTGTGAAAAAGAACCTATTCATTTAATTGGAAAAGCTCAGGCTCACGGTGTTATTCTCGCGGTAGATCCTAAAACTTTTAAAATTATTCAGGCCAGTGAAAATACCTTAAAATTTTTCGGTATCTCACATAAAGCTCTTTTGAACGACGGTCTCGAAAGCCTTATTGGTAAAGCTGCATTTGAAAAGATTATTACGACAATAGACCAAAAAACTGGATTTAAAGCCGAAGAGCTAAAAATTGGTAATAAGCATTTTATAGTCTTACCACATTTTTCAGAAGAACATCTTATTGTAGATTTTGAAGTACTGGGGGAATATTGGGAACCAATGGTTTTTCAGCAGCAATTAACCGGTATTATTAATGGGTTAGATGCAGATGAAACTATTCCTAATCTCTGCAATACTGCTGCCAAGTTGATGAAAAACATCTTCGGTTACGATCGCGTTATGGTTTACCGGTTTGACGAAGAATGGAATGGCGAAGTAGTTGCCGAAGAGAAAGAAGAGCATTTAGAAAGTTGGCTGGATCTACATTACCCTGCCAGCGATATTCCTTCGCAATCCCGAAATTTATTTTTAAAACATAAAGTGAGAATAATTTCAGATGTGAATTATGAACCTGTTCCTATTTCTCCTGAACGTTCTCCAATTACCAAGAAACCTTTAGATCTTTCCAAATCTACATTACGTGGTGTTTCGCCTATTCATATTGAATATTTGCAGAACATGAAGGTGGGGGCTTCTTTAACCGCAGCCATTATTGTACAGGGGAAACTCTGGGGTCTTATAGCCTGTCATCACTATTCAGCAAAATTTATTAATTATTTTCAGCGGGAAACCTGTAAATTTTTAGCGCAGGTTTTTTCTAACAATATAGCTTCCATACAAACCTGTATTTTCAATAAGAAATTTAGTGAAAATTCTGAATTAAGAGCTAAGATTTTAGCCGATCTTAAGATTGAAAATACATTAAGCGAGGGACTCGAGAATGCCAAAATTCCGTTTACTTCACTAATGGAAAGTGGCGGAGGCGCAGTGGTTTTAAATGATGAAATTAAACTTTTTGGCAATACACCAACTGAAGCTGAGGTGATAGATTTAAGTAATTTTCTTGCAGAAAATGAAGAAATTATATTCTACACTAAACAGCTTAAAAAACATTTTGCGGCAGCCGAAAATTATAAAAAATCGGCTTCAGGAATTTTAAGTATTAGGCTGGGACGTGCAAAAAATCATTTTATTATCTGGTTTAGGCCCGAAGTGCCCGAAACGGTAAGTTGGGGCGGAAATCCCAATAAAAAGCTTACTTACAACGAAGAAAAACAGCGTTTAAGTCCGCGTAAATCTTTTGAAAAATGGACAGAAAAGCTGGACGGGATTTCTAACTCCTGGCTGGATTATGAAGTTGAAACTGCTAAAGCTTTTCGGGAAAATTTAAACCAGTTTATTCTAAAAAAGCAAAAAGAGGAGATTAGTAGGTTAAATCAAAATCTTGAAGAAGCTAATAAAGATTTAGAACTTTTTAGCTACGGAATTTCGCACGATTTACGCAGTCCGTTGCGTGGTATTACCGGTTATACTCAAATTTTAAAGGAAGATTTTAGTGAAAATTTACCCGCAGAAGCTTTAGAAACTATAGAGACAATTTTAAAGTCTTCTAACCGTATGGAAGGAATTATAGACGATATTCTTTCCT
>NZ_CAXAVR010000044.1:0-20412 GCF_963972535.1 uncultured Salegentibacter sp. | reverse complement strand
TTAAAAATCTTGAGTGAATCTGAGTCTAACTTATAATTCTCCAGTAAGTATGGCGTAGGTACCTCAATATTATAAGCCACATCCATTTCTTTTTTCTTCTCTTTCCTGTTCTCGGTAGAAACTACGGTACTGTAGAAAAAGCCTCTGTTCTCCAGCCTGTTTTTCAACAAATCTTCTGTTCTAAGAGGATCTACATCACTGGCGTAAACCGGCTCTTCCCCTATTTGTTTGTTTAAAAATTTATTGATAAAACCCGGCTTTTCACGTTGAGCTTTATAATGAAAATAAAGCCCCGGTTGCATTCCCAGAAATGAACTATTGGGTTCAGGTCTTAAAACCGATTCTAATTCTGCTTTTAAACGGGCTCGTCTTTTAATACTGGTATCGCTCTCCATTGTGATTTTAGCTCCCGTGTAGAGTAATTCGTCTTCGGGCACAAATTTTTTCACATTACAGGCCTGCAGCAAAAAAAACGCAGCACAGAGATAAGTGATATATTTTAAGTATAATTTCATCTATTACAATTTCAATCTCAAAAGGCAATTAAGTCGCCATCTTATAATCTTTCCTATAATTTGCTCGTAAATAATTCTAAAAAATGCCCATTTCTATTATTTCTCTTCTTCATTATTTTTAGCCTGTTCTTTTTCGTCTTCTTTCAAAAAGAAATTATCCCATAATTCCTGAAATTCATTGAATTCACGAGTAAAAATAAAGGCTATACCACTAACAATTAGCTGGCCGTCTATTACATTTTCAAACTCATTTCTTCTAAAACCTTTTAATCTAAATCTTCCGGTTTCGGTAAGTAAATACTCTATGCTTACATTTCCAATTACCGGGCTGGCTTCTTCCCCGGGCCTATTACTACCCTGCACATCTACTTCACTCCCCACACTCACAATTAAACGATCGTCCAGTAAGCGCTTTTGGGCTTCAATATCTACCTGGGTACGTTCGGTAGCGGTATTTCCCTGATAATCGGTATAACTATCTACACCAAAATTAAGTTCAACACCGGTATCTCCCAGTAATTTATCTGAGAACATATTTAATTGATCTGAAAGCGCCTGATTTAAATTATCGCGCGCAATAGAAAGATTTCCACCACCGTCTCCAGCACTGCCCGATGTGGGATAAAAACGGTTAAGTACCAATAAGGAAAAAACCTGTTTATTTAACTCTGCTTCCTGGTTGTTCAATTGTTGTAAGCGACCGTAAACCTGGCCACCACCGGCACCCCGTTCTTCTTCTGGCATTTGCAGGCCAAAAGATAGCTTAGGCTGCATTAATTCTCCATCTACATTAAGATAAACCAAAAATGGTAACTCTCTTCTAAACTGGTTATTCCCTGCACCCTGTGTTGTAGCCATGAGAGAAGAAGGTGAAGCTTCTACCCTATAAATAGCACTCACATCTAAAGAAGCATCAAAAGGATCTCCCGCCCAGGAAATTCGGCTGCCTTCAGCGATATCAAATCTACGCTTTACCAAATTATATAAACTCATTTCATAGTGCCCGTCGTTCATTGTATAGCGGCCAGCCAGGCTCATTCTTCCGTTCGGTGAAATATTAAAATCTAATTCTCCCTCTCCCTTTACCCTAAAATTATCGCCGGTTTGTTCATCTATAATTATACTAAATGCGGCTTCTTCATTTATATTAATTCGTGCATTAATATCATAACCAGTAAGCGTAGCCGATTCTTCTTCTTCGTTTCCGGTAAGAATATCATCTGGATCTTCCCGGTTTGTAAAAATCACAATTCCGTCTCGCTCCTGCATAGCCAATTCCTCTTCAACCATTACATAGGTGAAATCGGTATTAGAACCTATGGTGATATTCATATCCAAAATAGGAATATTAAGATCACCGGTTAAAGTGGCATCAGCATCAAAGGTGGCGGTGCCATAGAACATTTCGTTATCTTCTTTGGTAGAATTAAGCACCTGGAAATTCCTGGCTTTAAAATTTAAATCGAATTCAGGATTTAGTAAATTTTCGGTTAAAACCTCTCCATTTATTACAAACGAGTTGGCATCTTTATCTTCCACTCTAAATTCATTAAAATAGATTCCCGCATTATCAAATTCTAAAGTTTCTGATGGAAATTTGAAAGGGGCATTAAGAAGTGGTACCCGAAATTGAGCTTCATCAAATTGAAGCTGCCCGTTATATTCTGGTTCTGTGGTAGTTCCTTCAAGACTTAAATTTCCTGAAAAACTTCCTTCACCGTTATTAATGGCTCCCATTGAAAAACCTTCAACCGTTTTCATATTAATTTTATTAATCTGCATTTCCATATCTACCACGGTTGTAGAATCTAGCGCCTGGAAATCGCCACTCATATCAAGATCTACGTTTTCGCCTTTTATCGCCAGGCCAACATCATATAAAAAATCGGCTTTCGGGGTAGAATTCAAACTTAGTTTACCAAGTTCAACCTGCATTACATTAAGTTGGTTGATCTCCATTCCTGCTAGAATTCCAATTTTTTGCAAAGGATCTTCAAAAATTAAATGGCCGTTTAATTGCCCGGTGGCTAATTCTTCTTCGGGATTAAAATAATTAAGTATGGCACCTAAATTGAAGTTTTTAAACTCTAAGCCTATATGATTTTTATCTGAATAAGAAAGTTCACTGCTTAACAGCATTTCCTGGTTATTTCGGGTTAACCGTAAATTATTCGCAGTAATTTCCTGGTCGTAAATCACCATTTTGTTGCCGGCGGCAATATTCCACTCTCTTTTATTAAGAATTAAATCTTCCGGATTAATATGAAATTGAATGCTGTCTCCCGGTTTTGTGATTTCTGAAGCCATATGAATTAAACGCTCTTCCCCCTGCATTGAGGTAAAATCAAGAAATAGTTTATCTTCAGTAAGACTTCCGTGAAAATCGGTTTTTTGAATTGCGATAGGCCCAGAGTTAATTGCGTTAAATCCAAGATTAAAATCAAAATTATCGGGATCTGAATTTAAGCTGAATTCCAGGCTATCAATCTCACTGCTGTAATAATTTATATAAGGTAAACTTACCAAAGCATCGAGTTTACGCTCTTTTTCATTAAAATCGGCTTCAATATGAATAGTGTCTAATTCTTCTAAATTAGATAAGAAAACTTCACTCAAAACAGGATCGTCCATTATAGTGCCCCGCAGTTTAAGGTTTACCGGTTTTTGCACGGTATCTAACGGATCTACCTCGGTAAAATAAGATTCGTAATGGCGGTTTAGCGCATTAGATAAGTCTACAGGATCGGCATTGGAGTTTAAATCCAGTTCTAAGATTTTATTATTTATTTGCAACGAAGTAGAATCGGTGCGCACAAAAGCGTGAGCGCTTAAATCGCCGGGGAGATAGGTATCATTATCATAGACTACCACCGCATCTTTAATATCGGCATAGGTTTCATATTCTTCTGCGTTTCCTTCATATTGGGCTGCCAGTTTAAAGGCCAACCGAATATCCCGGGAGGCCAATCCCAGTTCCTGCAACCTGGCCCCTTTTAGATCTAAATTAAGATTCGCTCTAGGTTTAACCGAATCCAGCTCTACCTGTGAATTTAGTGCTAATTCTAAGTTGTCGTCTTTATAATTGGAGGTGATGTTCCCGCTTCCATTTTCAATATCACCTTGAATATTTAGATCTTTTATCTCGTAGTTGTTATATGCAAATGAAGTTATTTTCGCATCCAGTGTAGCATCTAGCGTGTTTATTGTACTTCCTTTCCCGGAAGTTTCAATTTCTATATTTAATGAACCCAGGCTTTCATTTTGCAGAATATTTCCAAGCTGAAGTTCATCGGAAGTCATTATTCCTTCAAAAACAATTTCTTCCTGGTTTGAGAAGTTCCCGTTTATACGAATATCACCTTCTGAAGTTTGTAAAAGGGCTTTGGTAGAAAGATCTTCCAGGCCTCCTTCAAAATTCCCACTAAGCTGAATATTTTTAGGAATACTAATTCCCAAATCTTTTTCACTTACAAAACCGGTGAGATCTGATTTTCGGGATTTTGCATTAAAACGCGGAATATTAAACCGGATATTATCGGGATCTGTAGCGTTGTAAATATTTCCGTTGGCTGAAAATGAAGTATTTTTCCATCTAAAATTGGCTCTTGAAATAGCTATAGCCGAAAGTTTTCCTGAAGCCAGAAGATTTCCCGTTACCTTATTTGTGCTTAATTCCTTCATAAATGGATTAGACCTTAAATCTGGTTGAAATCTAAAAGCATCTTTTACATCTACTAATATTGTGGGCAAATCCAGCGAAAGCTCTGCGGTTTCAGAATTATCAATCAATTCCTGAATTGAATTATATTTTAAAGTAGCCTCACCTTCTAATTCATTTTCATTTAAAGTTAATGCCAGGCCTGAAAGGTTTAATTGCGTTTCTTCGAGATTTAAGTTGAAATTCAGCTTTTTTAAATTAAGGCCTGAAGCTTCATTAAAATTTAAGGCAGCGATTTCTGCCCCTGCACTTTGATCTTGTAAAAATAAATTATTAGCATTAAAATTAAGAGAATCAAGTACCAGGGCTTCAGGATTAAATTGCCCCTGTTTAGACTCAGCGTTATCTACTAAATAACTCAGTTTATTTTCAGAAAAATTAATTTCATTTACAGCAACTTTCCATTCGGGCCAGGTAAAAGGGGAAGCTTCGGTTGTAGTAGAATCCTGAGTTTTTTCTAAAGTTTTCATTTCAACTTTAATATCAGAATTATTCAGTGCAATACTATTCACTTTAATCTCCTGAGCTTTAAGATCCATTAATGGGACTTCAGCTAAAAATTCATCTATATCAAGATTTGCATTAATACCATCTGGAATAGAATTATAATTAGCCTGCACATTTTCCAGGTTAAAAATATCTACCACCAAATAAGGCATAGGTGCCGGTTCTTCGTTTTGTGGTTCGGGAAAGGGTTTGGTTTGTGTATAATTTATTTGTGCGTTGGTTATACTGGCATTGCCGGCGCGGAAATCCATCTTTTCAAGATCGGTTTTTTCCAGTTCCAGTATAAGCTCCTCAAGTTCAACCTGGGTGTCAATTCCCATAACATCATCTTTAAATGTGATGTCAAAATCTTTAAAATTTAAATCGCCAATATTTATTTCCTGTGAAGCAGTAGTATCTTGTGCGGTTGTAGTTTGAGTTGTTTGAGTAGAATCTGACGCGAAGGCTTCCATTAAAAATTCGTAGTTAAAACCTTCAATAGAATCTTTACGGGTAATATTGGCTTTTAAGCCTTCCCAATCTAAATTATCTATACTTATAGCATTTCCCTGAATAATGGGCCAAATAGGAATATCGGCCTCCAGGGATTTTGAATAGACCAGGGTATCGCCTTTTTTATCTTCCAGGTAAAGACCATCGAGTTGGATATTTCCCGCAAAGGTTATAAAGAGTTTATCGAGGCTAATTTCAGTATTCGTTTTACCTGAAATATTCTTCACTACCTGCTCTTTAATGATGTCCTGGCCCCAGGGACTTCTAATAAAAAGCAGCAAAAGTATTATAAAAATAAAGAGCCCCGCAAAGAATTTTGCGAGGATCTTTAATATGCTGTATCTTTTTTTCTTCTTCTTTTTTTCTTTTTCCAAATCCCGTGATCGCTAGAATTCCAAATTTATTGTATTCTTATAATAAAATGAAGTTTTTAGGCTTAAGGTTTAGTTAATATAGCGTTATTCAGCGGGACTTAATTCAATATCTGGAATCGTTTCTGGCGGAGTGGTATCTTCAGGTTCTGATGAAGATTCAGGCGTTGGCGCGTTGCTAAATAAGTTCAATTCCAACGCTGCAACTGCTGCATAATCTAATATCCTGATATTTACAGAAGGAAGATCTGAATCTGAACCATCTGTCCTTTCGGTAACATTTAATACTTCAAAAGCCACTACCCCAAGATTTTCTCCCTGCAAATTACCTTCTAACGGATCGTAATTAATACTGATATCGCTATCATAAACTATCGCAATAATGGTTTGACCGGTTAACATAGACAAACCGGTGGCCCTAAGTGGCGTGACCTCAGGAATTTCATCTAATAAATCTTCACTTTCATCCTGTCCCAAACCGGGGCCGGCTTCCAGGAAATTTCTCGCACCATTTTCATTGGGCCCTGCTTCATCCCAGGAAGATGGAATCTCTTTTAATACAAACCAGGCTTCGTCTCCCGTTTGCCCGGTATAAAGGGTAATTTCTTCTCCTGCGTTATCATTAAAGTATGCGAGTACCTCTCTCTGCCCAATTTGAGAAATATCATCATTCACATCGGTTTCAGTGAAATCGTTTGGCTCATTTCCGTTATCTATGCTCTCTTCATCTATTAAAACAAAAACAGCTGCGGCATCAGGATCGGGCTCACCATTTCCATCTCCATTTCCATCTCCATTCCCATCGCCGTCGTCAGATCCATTTATATCATCTGTAAGATCATCGGTTACATCATCTACTTCATTTACATCGTCATCATTACTACAGGCCGCCGATAAACTAAAGACAAGCAGTAAGGCGAAAATCAACCGATAAAAAGATTCTAAATTCCTCATAATTCCCCATTTTTAAATTAGTACTAATATTTATGTAATTCAATCTCAACTTATTGTAGTTAAGTTGTTTAAAACTAACGAGAATGGAGCAAATTTGACTTTTAAGTTTGAGAAATGTGTGTAATTTTACCACAGATTTTAAAAGAATTCCACAGGTTTCATCAAGTAGAAAATATATTCAAAAACCGTTCTACAAAGTTAATTTCTCCTTAAAGGGTCTTTCTAAGTCTCATAAAATGAGAAGATAAAAAAACAACCGGGGTTTACCTACTTTCTACTATCAACTACTTTACCAACATGGTATGATTCTCGCCCAATATCTACAAGCCTTACAAAAAACCAAATCTAAATTATACAAGGCCTAACTTAAAAAATCCGAAATATGAAAAGAACAATCGCCGTAACCGTTTTAGCCGCAACAATGCTAAGCTCGTGTGTTTCTAAGAAAAAGTATGTTACTTTAGAAGAGGAATTAAACGATACCCGTAGTACGTTGCAAAAAACTCAGGTAGAAAAAGAGGAAATCGAAGAAAAATTTGCACGTATAGAAGAACGCGTTGCAGATTACAACTCAAAAATCAATTCATTACGCGAGGAGAACGATAGTAAGATGGAAATGAACGATCTTACTGTAATGTCTAATAATAACAAGGCCCAGATGCGGGCAACAATCGCAAAGATGGATCCCGAAAAAGTAGCGGGTGCCGAAACTTTAGAAGATTCTATTAACCTTGCGGTTTCTCATAATTTGAAAAGCAATATTTCTGAAGGCTCTGATGATGAAGATATTGATATTACTGTAGATGAAACTGTAGTAATGATTAATGTTTCAGATAAATTATTATTTGGAAGCGGAAGCTACAGAGTATCTAATAGTGCACAACCTTTACTAAAAAAGCTTGCTGAAGTAATTAACTCTGAGCCAGCCATGGAGGTAATGATTGAAGGACATACTGACGACCGTACAATGGTAGAAGGTTCTTACATCCAGGATAACTGGGATCTTAGTGTAAGAAGAGCAACTTCAATTGTTCGTTTACTTCAGGATAAGTACGATGTTGCACCAGAGAAACTTATCGCCGCTGGTAGAAGTAGCTACCAACCATTAGTAGATAATGTTGATAACGAAAGTAGAGCTAAAAATAGAAGAACCAGAATTGTAATTATACCTAACCTGGATAAATTCTTTGCAATGTTGGAATCTGAATAATCAACCGTATTTCCAATATTACTGGCCTAAAAAGATTTAATTCTTTTTAGGCCTTTTTATTTTAACCAGTTTTTAACCTGAAGGTTCTTTTCTATTTCTTAATTTAAAAGAAAAATAGAGATATGAGTAAGCAAGAAGAAAAGAAAAAGTATGATTCTGATGTTACTGCTGAAGATAAACAAGCCTTAAATAAAAAAGGTCGAAGTATGAATAAAGGTCAGGATAAAGAATTAGACAGGGAAAAACCGGTAGATTTTACTGCCGATAATTTAGATATTCCCGGTAGTAACCAAACTGCCAAAAATGATAGGGATAAATTGGTAGATGAAGAAAATTACCGATTTAATAAAAAAGGAACCGAAAAGAAAAAGCGAGACCTGGATGATATTCCCGATCCTGATACCACAAAAGATAATTAGTTGAATTTAAAGCAAGACAAAAAAGCTTAAATAGATTCGATGATCGAAAAGTTTGAAAACCTTCCTGTACAGCTGTAATTTCGGGAAGGTTTTTTAATTAATTTCTTTTTCCATTTCTGCAAAACGATTTTTAGCCTGAATTATTAAGTCGTTGGTATTTATACCAGTAAGCTTCCCATCGTATTTTAAAATTTTTCCTTTTGCCATCACCATATTAATATTTTCCGGCAACGCCGCTTCAATTGCCAGGTGATAAGGTTTATTCCCCGTGGAAAAATTAATATCAGATTTTTTAAGTAAAACCAAATCGGCGCTTTTTCCAGGAGTGATAGAACCTGTCTCCTTATCTATACCCAAATTTTTAGCTCCATTTATTGTTGCCATTTTTAAAACTTCCTTTGAAGGCAGGTAAAATTCATTTCTGGCATTTGCATTCGCCAGGTTTTGCAGCAATTTCAAAGAATCCAGTAAGTGAGCGTTACCTGTTAAAGCGGTAGTATCTATACCTACGCAGCAATTAATATTAGCTTCGTACAGCTCATTTATTTTAGGAAGTCCGTAGCCAATGCGCATTTCAGAATATGGTGTCATGGTAAGACTCGTCCCGGTATCTTCTATCATTTTAACTTCATCTGGAGTTATTGCATTGCCGTGAATAATATTAACATCTTCAGCTAAAAGACCTTTTTTAAAAAGTGAGGCTATCTGACCTTTCTGACTCTCGTTTGAACTTGCGTGGATGGTAATTCTTAAGCCCAAATCCCGGGCACGCTTCCAGTCTTTTTCAAGATTATTATAATTCACAGAGCGCGATCCAAGACCCAAACTAACATCTTTATACTTTGAATTTGAATCGATAAACTGTTTTAATTCATTAATTCCTTTAAAATCTGTAGGCTGGCTATCGGGCATATCACGATAGGTTCCATAACTAATGTGATCTCGAATGCCCATTGCGACCATAGCATCAAAATTGGCTTGTACAAATTGCGGGTTCCTGGCATTATGATTATAATCGCTTATGCAGGTAATTCCCGAATAAATTGCTTCAGCTATAGCATAAGTTGCGGCTAGTTTCATATCTTCAGGCGAGTATAATCTGGAATACCGTGCCGTCATTTTAAAGTAACCTTCTTCAGCAGAATCCCCGGCCATACTTCTTAATAAGGAAGTCCATAAATGCCAATGACAATCTATAAGGCCGGGAATTAATATACCGCCTTCAGCATTTATTGTTTCAGTGCTTGAGGAAGCTTCAATATTCTTCCCCAACCTTGTTATTTTTCTATTTTCAATAAGAACATCAGCAGAATTAAAATCGCCAATTTCTTCATCCATACTAAGAACGAAGGCATCTTTAATTAAATAGGAATTTTGCTGGAATTGAAAGCGTTTTTGTTGATTTTCAGAAAAAACAGAAAACGGACTGATAAATCCGTCGATTCCAAGCAATCCCGTTTTCTTTAAAAAATCCCGACGCTCATTTTTCATTACTTTTTCTTTAAAAGATAATAATCCAGGGAGAATTTACCTGCACCGGTAAAGAAAAGCAAGAGAAAACCTCCCATATATAATAAAGGTAATTCCTGGCTACCAAAACCATCGGTCCAGTGAACAATGATTGCAGCCACAGCCATGGTAATAATTAAAGGAATTGCTGCAAAACGGGTAGCCCATCCAAATAATATAAGTATGGCACATACAAATTCTGCAAAAACAGCAAAAGTAAAAGTGACGGTTTCCCCTAACCCAATAGGATCTGCAAAAGCAATCTCCTCGCTCCCAAAAAAAGTAATCAGTTTTGGAACTCCGTGCGTTAGCATTAAACCTCCAATAATTAGTCTAAATAGTAAAAGGCCAAAATCGGTATTTTGAAGGTTAAGACTGGTAGAGTAAGAGTTTTTCATAGATACGCAAATTAAGTTGATTAGTTAAGACCTCTAATTTACTTATATTCTTTTCACAAACTAAATATTTTAAAGCTAAGCTATATAGGCTATGTACAGTTATTAGGATAACCAAATGAAATATTAGGCGATTTCAGCTAGCTGAACTTAGCGAATCATAAAAAAGATGTATTTCATCGATTTATATTGTATTTCACCGAAAAAAATTAGAAAGTTTTTGTATCTTTAAAATACGAAAAACTATTTAAGCAGTTTGAAGATGTTACGAATAACAACACTAATCTTATTTTTCTCGATTATAACAGTAAATAGCCTGTTTTCCCAGGCTTCAGCCACGGCTAATTTTACAGCTTCGGCCACCATTATCCAACCTATTGGGATTACCACCACTAATAATATGCAATTTGCTAATATTGATGCTAGAAATGGAGGTGCAGTAATTTTAACTCCTGATAATACCAGAATAACCAATGGAGACATCGTACTTGCAGAAGGTGGAACTGTTTCTGCCGCTACCTTCGAAGTTACCGGCCAAACAGGTTTTGCCTTTGGTATTAGTTTACCACAGGGGAGTCATAGGTTAAGTAGCGGTAGTGAAAGTATGCTGCTTCAGGATTTTACCACAAATTATGATGGCTCTTCCATAGCCGGTGACGGTAAAACTATAAAAGTTGGGGCAAGTTTAATTGTGAATCCTAACCAGCAACCCGGCGACTATAAAACCAATGGAGATTTGCAAGTTACCGTCAACTACAATTGAAAATTCTTCAACAAAAACTACTATATCGTTGTAGTTTTATCATAAATTTATCTAAACGTGTATTTCATCGAGTATTTTATTTTGGTTATCGAATAAGTTTCATTTGTATAAGGGTTTACCCCCATATTTGCAGTGTTAAACATTTGAACCCAAATCAAAATTAAATACAATTAAAATGAAAAAAATTACTTTTATCCTACTAGCCCTAATTTCCGGAACTGCTTTTGCACAGAGCAATGCTGACGCTACTGCAACTGTCAACGCTGAAATCGTCTCTCCGATTAAAATAAGTTCATCAGGAGCATTGGATTTTGGTCGAATTGCAAGTATTGAAGAATCTGCTAGTTACGTTACAATCTCAGCTAACGGTGGTGTGGAATATGGAAACGATGATTTAGAAATTGCAGGTAATACTGTAACTGTTCCTACATTTACAGTGACGGCTCAGGAATCTTATAGTATCGTTACCGCGGGTACAGACTTAGAGGGTGTTGATGAATCTAGTTTGACTATTAGAGATGTTACCACTAGCTTGGGTGAGAGTACTTCTGGTCTAAGCGCTACAGATTTTACGGTGGGAGCAACTATTGATATTGCTGCAGATCAACCATCGGGTGAATATACAGGTAATGTTAAAGTTACTGTTTCTTACGAATAATAAATACTATTCTACAAAATATATAAAAACGCCGCCCTTGTGGCGGCGTTTTTTAGTTTAAACCAATTTTTATCTAATCGCTTTTACAAAAATCACAATGAAAAATTATCTTTTCATTTTATTTTTTAGCTTATTCGGATTTAGCGTGTTTGCGCAAAATTCGGCTTCCGCTACCGTGAATAGCAGGGCAACGGTTATAGATCCTATTAAAATTGATAAAACGGTAGATCTTGATTTTGGTAATGTAATAAGCGCTTATAACCCAGGCCAGGTGATTTTATCGCCAGATGGTTCACGGGTTGCTTACGGAGTGCAGATTTCCAATTCTATTCCGGGAACGGTAAATCCTGCTGAAGCTGTGGTTACCCACGGCAATAACAATTACTCAATTACGCTGCCTGAGCAATTTACCTTATACAATCAGGAAAATCCTAACCAAATTCTTACAATAAACCAGTTTACAGTTACTCCCCAGCAAGGTACTGTAACCGATATTATTAAAATTGGTGGTACTTTAAATCTGGAAGCTAATCAAACTTCCGGCTTTTATACGAATTCCTCCGGTTTTAACGTGACGGTTTCCTATAATTAAATTTTTAGATTTCCTTAACAGGTAAATTCTTATTTATTATCTTTGAAACCAACATTATAACGTAAAATCCAGCCCCAGGATATGATAAAAAAACTACTTAGCCCCCTACTCCTATTCTTTATTTTCGTTTTTTCAGGACTTGCTACAAACGCGCAGGGTGATCTTATGATCATGCCCAAACGTTTGGTTTTTGATGGCTCTGAACGTTCACAGGAAATAAACCTTGCCAATACCGGTAGCGACACAGCTGTTTACGCTATTTCCTTTGTGAATTACATAATGACCGAAAAAGGAAATTTTGAACAAGTAGAAGAACCTGAGGAAGGTCAGCGTTTTGCCGAAGATTTTCTAAGGTATTTCCCACGTCGTGTTAGTTTGGCTCCGAATGAAGCACAAACCATACGAGTTCAATTAACCAGAACCGGAAATTTAGAACAGGGCGAATATCGTTCGCATATGTATTTTCGCGCTGTAGAAGAGCAAACAGCTCTTGGCGCTGAAGAAACAGAAGAAAGCGAAGGAATTTCCATTAATATTAAAACCGTATTTGGAATTAGTATCCCAATTATTATAAGGGAAGGAACATCTACAACAAATATTAATCTTACCGATCTTGCATTAGATACCGAAACCGAGAGCCCAAAATTATCTTTGGTGATTAATCGTAAGGGAAATATGTCAGTCTACGGGAATTTAACAGCAACTCATATCGCCCCTAATGGTACTCAAACCGAGGTTGGGATGGTAAAAGGAGTTTCAGTGTATACGCCTAATGAAAAAAGGATTTTTAGCTTTCAGCTTAGAAATGCTACTGAAGTTGATTTGAATAGTGGAAAATTGGAAGTTTCATATGCGGAAGAAAAGGGAGAAACGCTTGCGAGTAAAATTTATGAATTATAAAAATATTCAAAACACTTCGCTATAAGCAAAAACTAATTTTTCCAAATAAAATGAAGATGCCCCCTATTGCACGTATTCTTACCTTATGCATATGTATGCTTGGGAGTTATTTTGTGCAGGGGCAGGTTTATTCTCCCGAAATCACCAATCTTACTATTAATCCCAATCAAATTTGTGCCGGAGAGGAAATAGATATCTCTTTCCAGGTAAGAAATGGCTATACAAGAACCTGGTTTATTTTTTATACCGATTTTATACCTTTTACCACCAGTACAAACTATAAAATTTTCCTTAACTCTCAAGATGGACCTCAAGAAATAAAATCATTTAGTTCTCAAACCGCACCGGGAGCTAGAAGTACAAACTTTTTTGAAATTACAACAAGCTTAACTATTCCTGAAGAATTTAGTGGCTCAAATTATACTTTAGAGGTTCAATCTACAAGTCCCAATGCCCGCTCTGTTCCATCCAATACTTTTACAATAAACCCCTCTACGTTTTACCAGGAAAGTGAAGCCGGCAACGACTCCTGGATAGGCCACGTTTATAATGGAACAAATCAAAATATAACTTTTGATCAAAATTTCAATAATTATATAGGGGGATATACAGAAAATCTAAGTTTTGACCAAAACTTTGGTGGCGACACCAACAATTTTCAAATAGGAACTGGTATTTGTGCACCTTTTATCTATACCGAAACTTTTTCTGTACGCTATAGAATGAACAGTTCTTTAAGCGGGCTATATTCTTTGAATACAGGTTCTGATGATGGTAGCAGGCTAAGTGTAGATGGTAAATTAATTTATAACGATTGGTATGATCACGCATATCGCAATCAGAATATTCTATTAAGCCTATCGGGTAATAGTAATTTAGTGCTAGATTATTATGAAAACACCATAGAAAACCGTATTAGTGTTGGGGAGCCACAACTACTTATAGAGAATATTTTAACCAATAATATTAATCAAACAATTAATTTCCAAACATCTGGTCAAACAATTACCGGAGATGAATTTAATGGTCTTCCGAGTGGAATAAGTAAATTTGGAAATGGATATCAATGGGTTTATAGTCCAACAGAAAATGGGGAAACTACTGCAATTCCAGGAGCAACAAATGCAAGTTTTACTCCAAAAAGAAATTTAGAACCATTTAATACCGAAGGCACTTATTATATTTATAGAATAGCTACTCTAACCAGTAGCAACAACCGCTTGGCAAATGCTTACCGGGCAAGTAAAAGATCAAATGTTGCTATTATTACTGTAGAAAAGCCGATTGATATTGTTGAGCAACCCGAGAATTTCACAGCTTGTACAGGTAATCCAATTAATTTCAACGTAATTGCTCGGGGACAAAATCTATCCTATCAATGGCAGAGAAATAACGGCGGTAATACTGGATTTTACAATATTGATAATGGAGAAATTTTTTCAGGAACACAAACATCAGGTTTAAGTATCAATGTGGTTGAAAGTTCTTTAAACAATATAAAGTTTAGAGTTAAAATTTCCGACAGGAATGGTAACTCAGTCACCTCTAACCCTGCACTTTTAAATCTATACCAAAGCCCCCAAGGGATTTACACCCAACCTACTAATCAAATTGTATGCGAAGGCAATGATATTTCCTTTCAAACCTATACTTCAAACGATCAACGTCAATGGCAGGTAAGTGAAGATAGTGGTATTTCCTGGAGCAATATTTCGAACAACGAATTTTATCAGAATGTAAATTCTCAGAAACTTGATATTATAAACGCTCCTGCTCATTTCAATAACAATTTATATAGAATAGCTGTTTCCAATCAAAATTGTAAGGTATATTCTCAACCGGCAAATCTGCAAGTAAATTTAAATCCAATAACCCAACAGCCGCAAGATGTTACGGCAGGATTTGGTGAAAATGCTATCATTGAAGCTGGAGTTTCTGGTAACAACTTAACATACCAATGGCAAACCTATAGTTCAAATTGGTATGATATTAATGATAATACTAACTACAGCGGTACCAAAACCAAAAGACTGGAACTTCTTACTGTAGGGTATTTTCCGGTAGATGGTTCGCGCTACAGACTTTTAGTTACGAATGCTAATGGTTGCGTTTCTATTTCAGATACAGCTTTTCTCAACGTTGGGGAAAACCAATGCCCAGAAATGCCAACAGTTTCGTTAAACGCTCCCTTCATTATTTGTAGTGGCCAGGCTAATATTAACGGTACTTTTACCGGTACAGCACCCTGGAATATTGAAGCTTCAATAAATGGGCAACCTTTTAATTTAAGTATTAACGAAAGAAATTTTGATTACCCAATCAATATTCAGCAAAATACCACCATTGAAATCCTGGGTGTTACTGATGCTAATGGCTGTACAAATAATAATCCAAATGAATCGGTTACCATAAATGTGATTAATTCTATTAAAAATAATACAATTTCCGGTGCACAGGAAATTTGCCGGGTATTTGATGCCGAATACCTAACTGGGGAAAATCTAGGCGAAGGCTATAATTACGAATGGGAAATGAGTACCACAAGTAAAACTTCGGGTTTTACGGCAGCCCCAGGAAATAATAAGGAAACAAATTACAATCCAGGAACGCTTTCAGAAACTACCTGGTACCGTAGAAAAGTAAATGTTCAAAATTGTACTGAAGTTGTTTCTAATGTTATTGAAGTAACCATAAATTCTGAAATCAAGGATAATAATATTTCTTTTTTTAATGGAAATTCTGATTCATTACAAGCCACGGCAAATGAAAATGGAGAGGTAATTCTAAATGCTCCAGAAGGAACCATCTTTACTTATGTAAATTTCGCCAGCTATGGTACGCCAGGTTTTAATAATGGAAATTTTACTATAAATGAGGAATGTCATGCTAACACCAGCCAGGCTGTTACAGAATCTTATTTATTAAAAAAGAATTCAGCTATTATCCCAGTAACTAACGGCGTTTATACCGATCCTTGCGTAGGCACTTTAAAGCGTTTATCAGTTACGGCTACTTATTCTGAAGCATTTTGTAGAGGAATTAATCCCGGCATCGTCACCGGTACAGAAATAGATGGAAATAATATTTCCTATAGCTGGCAATTAAGTACCGAAGGGCCTGCTTCTGGTTTTGCTGATGCCCCGGGCACTAATAACCAACAAAATTATAATCCCGGAATTTTAAACTCAGATATCTGGTTAAAACGAATTGTAAACTCAGGTAGTTGTACTAATGAATCCCCGGTCTTATATATTCCTGTGCAGGAAGAAAACACGTGGACCGGCGCTGAAAACACCAACTGGAACAATGTAAATAACTGGAGCTGTAACGCCTTACCTACGCTCGAAACGAATGTTTTGATTCCTGAAAATTTACCTTCAAATAATTACCCGAAAATTAATTCTGGCGTTAATGCATACACAAAAAATTTAAGTATTGAAAACAATGCTTCAGTTATGGTTGAAGAAAACTGGTTACGAATTGCAGGAGATCTTACCAATAACGGAATTCTAAATACCGAAACCGGAAGTATTTCTTTTCAGGGCTCTTCAGCTCAAATAATTCCTAATGCGGCATTTCAAAATAATCGCATTCAGAATTTAAGAATCGATAATACTTTAGGAGTCACTTCAGAAGCAATAATAGAAGTTACCGGAATGCTAAAGGTAGAAAAAGCAAATTTTTATACCGGTGATAAACTAACCCTTATATCAAATAGTACCCAGACGGCGTTAATAAGTGGAGCAGGAAATGGTGAAGTTATCGGCATCGTAAAAATGCAACGCTATCTGGATAAAACTTTCGGGTATAAATATTTTAGTTCTCCATTTCAAAATTCCACCGTAGGAGATTTCGCTCCTTATATGGATTTTGAAGATCCAGTTACTGGATTTCCACACTTTTACCGCTATAATGAAAACCGAAATATCAATATAAACGATATTGTTCGGGATGCTACCGGCTGGGAAGCATATACAACTACTACCAATAGTTTGAATATAGCTGAAGGTTATGCGCTTAATTTTGGAACTTCAACCGCTGCACAAACTATAGAGTTAAGTGGTGAAGTTAACAACGGTACAATTCCCACCCGCCAGTTATCAAATCATCATCGGGAATATACTAGAGGTTTTCATTTGGTTGGCAACCCATACCCTTCTCCTATAGATTGGGATGCTTCCCAGGGTTGGACTAAAACTAATATTGACGATGGAATTTATTTTTTCACCGCCAGTGATACAAGTCAGTATACCGGTACCTATTCCGCTTATGTAAATCAGGTATCTACAACTGATGGAAAATCTTCTAACATTATTCCTTCTATGCAGGGCTTTTTTATTAAAGTAAGTGATTCTGACACCCAGGATTTAATGACGGGAAGTTTTGGAATAGACAACAACGTACGGGTAAACGATTTTGACCAGGAATTTTTAAGAACCCAGGAAGATCTTAAACCTTTAATTCGTTTGGAGGCTGGCTTTAATACTTCGCTCCAGCAAGATGCTATGGTGATCTATTTTGCATCCTATGCCACCCCAAATTTTGAAAAAGAAATGGATGCCCATAAATTGATGAATACCGATCCCGCAGTTCCGAGCTTTTATAATCTAACCGAAAAGAAAAAGGAATTGGCCATTAATGCAATTCCTTTTCCAGAATCGAGAAGCTATAAGAAAATTCCCCTGGGTATTAAAGCCGATCAAAATGGTGAAATGAAAATTAACCTGGCAGCGGTAGAAAATTTGAATTCAAACTTTAATATTTATTTAATTGACCACGAAAAAGGTACAGGCCAAAACCTAAGAAATAAGCCGGAATATAAATTCAGTATTCAAGCTGGAACTCATAACTCCAGGTTCGAATTAATGTTTTCTGAAGAAAAAGTAACCAGTCCCGCTATAGCGTTTAACGAACCTTTTGATGTGGAAGTTGAAAATGGAAATGTGGTTGTAAAAATGAATTTAGAAGAAAATAAGCAAGGAATTTTAAGGGCCAGTATCATGACGGGGCAAATTCTGCAAATTAAGGAAGCAGGTGGCAAAGACGAGGTTATTTTTGAAGGAATTACCAGTGAAGGAGTTTATATTATTAATCTTCAGGTAGGTAAAGCGCAATACGGTAAAAAAGTATTAATAAAAAAATAAATGAAAGCTATGCAAAATAGAAGCTTATATAAAGAGACTTTTTTGTTGTTATTGCTTACGTTTTCAGTATTTGAAATCAAAGCCCAGGAAAATCCGCCAGTCCCCATAGAGGTTGAAGTTAGAACTTCCAGGAATCTTAATTTTGGTTCGTTTACTGCCGGTAGTGCGGGTGGGAATGTGACGGTAAGTTACGATGACTTACGAACTGTAAATGGAGATATTGTTGAACTTAATTTTGGTGAACCGGTTTCTGCCGCTTTATTTGATGTGTATGCTAATCCCGGGACAATTATTCAAATTGAAACTTTAGGAGATTATATTTTGCTAAACCAGGATACAGGAGCCGAAATAAAACTTACAATTAACAGTTTTAGCACTGGCCAAAGAACTTTTGTCACCCAGGCTCCCAATTCCCAAACCCCAAATGAAGTTTTTGTTGGAGGTACTTTAACCATTCCTCCAGATAATTCTGGGACTCTTCCCGGTACTTATTTTGGTAATTTCACTTTAACCTTTATTCATCAATAGATAAGAAAGTTAAGCGAAATGCGAACTCTCCCCTGCGCTTTTTCTGTTGAGTTTTATAAAAAACTTTCTTTGGCATTTTGCCTCCTGCTATTTTCCTTTACAGGAATAGCCCAGGAAGATCTGCCGGAATACGATGAATTAAGTGTGGATATGAATGTACCCGACCTCGGTACTATTGAAATTCCTATCGCTATTAAAGATCAGGACGCTTATGTTCCAATAAAGGAACTTTTTGATTATTTGAAGATTAAAAATGAAGAAACCCCTAATGGCGTAGAAGGCTTCATTATAAATCCCGATTCTACTTATCAAATAAATCCTTCAGAAAATAAGATTATCTATAAAAACGAAGAATTTTCTCTTTCAGAAGAAGATTATATTCAAACTCCGCTAAACCTTTATTTAAAATCGAATCTCTTCGGAGAAATCTTCGGTTTAAATACCAATTTCTCTTTTAGAAGTCTTTCAGTAACTATGAAAACCGAAAAAGATCTACCGGTAATTAAAGAAATGCGGCTTAAAAGGGTAAGGGAAAATCTGAATCGTGTACGCGGAGTAGTTGAAGTTGATACTACTATGGAAAGACGTTATCCGGTTTTTAAAGGTGGGGCATTAGATTGGGGCGTGGTTACCACCCAACAAAGTGAATTTGAAAATGACAACCGATTATCCTTAGGTTTGGGAACAATGTTTCTTGGTGGGGAAACCAATTTAATGTTGAACTACTCAACCCGGGTTCCATTTGATTCCCGGAACCAGTTTTACCAGTGGCGATATGTGAATAATGATAACCGGGTTTTTAAACAGGTAGCTGCGGGTAGAATTTTTACCCGGGCTACCTCTTCCCTATTTGCACCGGTAAGTGGGGTTCAAATTAGCAACAGCCCGTTTCAAAATCGAAGGTCATTTGGAACCTACGTGTTAAATGATTATACCGAACCGCGTTGGACGGTTGAACTTTACGTAAATAATATTTTAGTTGAATTTACCCAGGCTGATGCTTCAGGTTTTTACACGTTTGATGTGCCGTTAATGTATGGAAATACGGCCGTAAGTCTTCGTTTTTATGGTCCATATGGCGAAGAACGCATTCAGGAAAGGGTGATCAATATTCCGTATAATTTTGTTCCTAAAAATGAGCTGGAATATACCGTGAGTGCAGGAATTGTAGAAAATGAAGGCCTTGACCGTTTTTCCAGGGCTAATTTTAATTATGGGCTCAGTAATTCTGTAACCATTGGTGGTGGTGCCGAATATCTTACCGGTGTGACCAGTGGCGAAGTAATGCCTTTTGTGAATTTATCTATTCGTTTTGCTTCAAATTTTCTATTTACAGGAGAATATATGCACGGCGTTAAAGGCGAAGGGATTTTAAGTTACCGTACTCCCGGAAATATCCAGGTAGATCTTAATTATATAAAATATGATGAAGACCAGACAGCAATCAATTTTAATTACCTGGAAGAAAGAAAATTAAGCTTTTCGGCACCTATTAGAAGTAAAAACTTTTCAATGTTTAGCAGGTTTAGTGTAAACCAGATCATTATGCCTACTACCGAGTTCACTACGGCGCAATTATTACTTTCAGGAGCAATTATGGGAATTAGCACCAACCTTACCACCTATGGTATCTATAATGACCGTGTAAAAGAACCAACTATCTATACCTCGCTTTCGCAAAATTACAGGCTTCCGAATAAATTCTTGTTTTCACCCCAGGTGCAATACGATTTTAGC
>NZ_CAXAVR010000043.1:0-20875 GCF_963972535.1 uncultured Salegentibacter sp. | reverse complement strand
TTAACTGTTTTAATACCTTTATTCGCACGAATCTGAACCCTTTTGAGTATTACCGGGAAAGTGGGTTAAAATTTATCTAAAGCGCTTTTAGCTATCTGGTTTAAGGGTTAGTTTTAGGCTATGATTGAGAAAAAAATATTTAACGATACCGAAACCGCATTTAGATTAAAAACAGATTTAGAACTTAATAGGGCGCTGCTTCTCTTTAATGTAATGGGAATTCCTTCATTAATTAAACCTGGAATTTTATTGACCAAATTCTCTTTAAAGGCAAGACTTCCTATACAACCATTAATAAAAAGTACCATTTTTGACCAGTTTTGTGCAGGCACCAGCAAAGATGATTGCAAACCGGTAATTAAAGAAATGCACCAGGTAAACCTATCCAGCATTCTTGACTATTCTGTGGAAGGTAAAAAGACAGAGGAAGAATTTGATGCCGCCTTCCGGGTAAAAAAAGACCTCATCAAATTTGCGCAGGAAGAAACCGAAATACCTTTTGCTATTTTTAAACCTACCGCCCTGGGAAGTTTCGAAATTTGGCATAAGCTTAGTTCGCATATTAACCTTAACGAGGAAGAAAAAGTAGAATGGCAAAAAACAAAAGCCCGGGTCGAAGACCTTTGTGAGGAGGCTTACAAGCAAAATGTACGTTTATATGCTGATGCTGAGGAAAGTTGGATGCAGGATGCCGCTGATGATCTTATGGAAGAGATGATGGAAAAGTACAATAAAGATAAAGCTCTTATTTTTAATACTTTTCAATGCTACCGCTGGGATCGCCTGGATTACCTTAAAGCATTGCATAAAAAAGCAAATGAAAAAGGTTTTAAAATTGGTGCCAAGATTGTACGAGGTGCTTATATGGAGAAGGAAAATAAACGTGCAAAAAAATATGGTAAAAAATCTCCCATTTGCGAAAGCAAAAAAGCTACCGATCTTAACTTCAATAATGTGATGACGTATTGTTTAGACAATATTGACGATATAGCTGTTTTTATTGGAACACATAACGAAATGAGTAACTATTTGGCTTTACAAGCTATGGAAGACCAGGGAATAGCCAAAGATGATCCCAGGGTATGGTTTAGCCAGCTTTATGGTATGAGTGACCAAATTAGCTATAATCTGGCAAGTAAGGATTATAATACGGCCAAGTTGGTACCTTTTGGCCCCGTTAAAGAAGTAGTTCCTTATTTATTGCGAAGGGCCGAAGAAAATTCTTCTGTTGAAGGGCAAACAAACCGGGAACTTAATTTACTCCAGGGCGAAAAGAAAAGAAGAAAACTGGTTTTAGAAACTAATTAAACATTCATTTTCAAAAAAAATTGAAACAAAAAACCCCGAAATCCTAAGATTTACGGGGTTTTTGTTTTTAAGACGATAATTGGGAAAAATCCTGAAAAGATATTCCACTTATCTATCCTTTTCTTTCAAATTTTAAAAAGTGATTAATCCACTTTAATATCTGGAATCTCTTTCATTTTTCCGTTCTCAGATTTTCCTAAAACAATTACCTCCTTGCTCTCCTTGTACTCCTCTATAGCAAGCAGCAGTTGTTCTTTGGTATCTCTTCTAATCTTGATACCGCTTCGTTGGTTCTTATTCCGGACTTCAATATAATATCCATCTCTCAAATCTTTAGCTTTTGTGGAAGGTCTGCCCATAGTCAATTTTTAAATATAAAATAGTAAATATTTTCGTTCTGTTACCAAAAACCGGTAAGATAATTAATTTTTACTACATGGTTAAGCTTAGAAGTTTGAAAACGAAGCTAACATCTAAAAAAACTTCATTTTTTCATCAAATTTGAAAGATTCTACCAACTTCAAGACTTTTAAAATCTCGATTTTCGAAAAACTTTAGTTTTAATATGATTTCAATCATTAACCTTCCTTTATTATAGCTGTTACTTTGTTACCGAATTAAAATTGAAATAAAACCCGAAAAAATTTCTAAATTGAAGAATCACACTTTTGGTAATAAAAAATTGAAAAATGATTTTTATAGATAACGAAGGAATTAATGATCCCACGATAAACCTGGCATTAGAGGAATATGCGTTGCGTAATTTTAATCCTGAAAATGATTACTTATTATTTTATATAAATGAACCTTCTATTATAATTGGTCGAAACCAAAATACTCTGGAAGAAATTAATTTTGATTATGTAGAAGAAAACGATCTTCACGTGGTGAGAAGAGTTTCTGGCGGAGGTGCCGTATATCACGATTTTGGCAATTTAAACTTCAGCTTTATCACAAATCACGATGTAAAAAGCTTAAATAACTTTGCGAAATTTACCGAGCCGGTAATAAAAATTCTTAGAAAAATGGGAATTCCAGCCGAATTAAAAGGCCGGAATGATGTGCTGGCAAACGATAAAAAAATTTCAGGAAATGCACAGTTTTCTACGGGAAAAAGAATGTTGCATCACGGCACTCTACTGCTGGATAGTGATCTGGAAGAAGTTGTAAAAGCCCTGAATGTAAAAATGACCAAAATTCAATCTAAAGGACACAAATCCAGCCGTAGCCGGGTAGCAAACATTAGTGAATTCCTCTCAGAAAAAATGGAAATTGAAGAGTTTAGAGCATTAATTCTTAAGGGGTTATATAACGAAAGCGAAGATTTTGAAACCTATCATCTCTCTACCGAAGAATGGAAAGCAGTTCACGCACTAAAAGATGAAAAATATGGAACCTGGGAATGGAACTATGGTAAGTCGCCTAAATTCAATATTCAGCGTAGTAAACGTTTTCCTGTAGGAGAAATTGATCTTAGGATTTTTGTAGAAAAAGGGGAAATAATAAATTTTAAAATCTATGGAGATTTCTTCGGAAAAGAACCTGTAAAACAGCTAGAGAATCTATTGCTGGGTGCGCGGTATGACCGGCAGGAAACCAATAAATTACTGGAACCGGTAATAATAGAAGATTATTTTGGTGCCCTCCCAAAGACCGATTTCTTAGAACTGGTATATGGAAACGATGAAATTGAAAATTCCTAAAGTATCCTCAACTATCTCGCAGCTTGAGGCCAACTAACGAATAATTTAAAAAAATTAAAATCTATTAAAAATGAAGAAAGCATCATTATCTAAAAATCTAGAATACAGCGAAAAGTCTCCTGCGGTAAAAGTACTCTTTGAGACCGAAGTGAGTAAGGAAATAAGAATAGCCTTTAAAACAGGCCAGGGGCTTAAAGAACATAAAACTCCATTTCCTATTGTGGTAGAAATTTTTGAAGGAACTATTGATTTTGGAGTAAATGGAGAAAAACATGCCTTAGAAAAAGGAGATTTAGTTGCCCTGGATGGCAATGTACCCCACGATCTAAAAGCCAGGGAAAACAGTATTGTAAGACTTAGCCTTACAAAAGCAGATACTACCCAACGGGTTGAGAATGTGGCAAAAAATTCCTGATTTTTGAAAGAATAAGCTGCTCCGCAGCATTTCAATGTGCATAATAGAGTAAAACAATTAATACAGGGATTTTACTAAAATTCTTTGTATTAATTGTTTCATTTTAAATTAGCTGCGATGCCACCTTTTAGAAAACCACCAGATTGCAGCGTGAATAAAGGCCGTCATTCCGCAGATAAGCAGAATATTCCTCATTACCATAAAGCTTATATTTCCTCTAAAAGTTTCTCCCAGAGACCATAATTCAAGTTCTGTCCCCTTATTTACATAAACGCCTAAAATGATAAAAGCGCTAATAGCAATAAGATAATCTAATATAAAAAGTATATGATTAGCATATTTCCATCTAAAATAAATAGCAGGTCCGGTGATTAAAAGCCATCCACACCATATACTAATTTGAAAATTCTGAATCGCTTGTTTTGAAGCTTCCGCAGTAGGACTTGCTGAGAACACCTGTTCCAGTTTGAATAAGAAAAAAGCCATTATACAAAATCCAAAAAAGGCTAAGCCCCAGTTAATTACTTTATCAAAAGCCATAAAATCCAATTCTCAAAAAAATTAAAGAAAAAAACAGGCCTTCTGCAAGTAAAAACCACAAAAAGGCCTGATAGTAAAATATGAATAATTAAGGTGTAAGTACAACCTTTACACATTTATCTTCTTTATTTTTAAATAGATCATAGGCTTTTGGTGCCTCGTCCAGCTTCATTCTATGGGTAATTATAAAACTTGGGTCAATAAGTCCTTCATCTACTTTATCCAGCAAAGGTTTTAAATAACGCTGTACGTGAGTTTGTCCCATTTTAAAAGTCAACGCTTTATTCATTGCAGCGCCAAAAGGAATCTCGTTAACCATACCAATATAAACCCCCGGAATAGATACTGTACCGGCTTTCTTACAACTCATCATAATTTGTTGTAGCACATAAGGTCTTGACATTGGCAACTGAAGAACTTCCTTGGTTTTATCTACCGCCTTTCCAATAAGCGTGTCTCCGTGAGCCTCTGCTCCTACTGCATCAATACAGGAATCAGGGCCTTTTCCGTTGGTTATTTCCATAAGTTTTTCATAAACATCATCCCTATCGGTTGTTCTAATAAGTTCAACCCTGGAATGTTTTTTCGCCATATCTAACCTTTCTGCAACTGAATCTATGGCGATTACCCTTTCGGCGCCCAGCATAAACGCACTTTGAATAGCAAATTGTCCAACGGGACCACAACCCCAAATAGCCACGGTATCTCCTCTTTTAATATCGGCATTTTCTGCTGCCATATAGCCAGTGGGAAAGATATCAGATAAAAAAAGTGATTGGTCATCACTTAAGGTGGAAGGTACTTTTATAGGGCCAACATCAGCATAAGGAACTCTTACATATTCTGCCTGGCCACCATCAAAGCCACCAAGCATATGGGAATATCCAAAAATTCCTGAAATAGAATGTCCCAAATTCGCTTTAGCTTTTTCCGGATTCGGATTAGAATTGTCACATAAACTGTAAAGGGTATCATCACAATACTCACAATTTCCACAGGCAATGGTAAAAGGTACCACTACCCTGTCTCCAACTTTAAACTTTTTTACTTCCCGGCCGGCTTCCACTACTTCGCCCATAAATTCGTGACCTAAAATATCACCTTTTTCCATAGTAGGAACCATTCCATCTACAATGTGAAGGTCTGACCCGCAAATTGCAGTAGAAGTTATTTTAAGAATAACATCTGTAGGTTCTTTGATTTTAGGATCGGGGACAGTGTCTATTCTAACGTCGTTTCTTCCGTGCCAAACTAATGCTTTCATAATTTTTCAATGTTTGTTGGTTATTATTTATTTAATTTTTGTCATTTATTCTCGGGAGAGCATCCATAGCGGGGCCTTCAATAACTTCTCCAGATGGAGTAAACCTGCTCCCGTGGCAGGGACAATCCCAGGATTTTTCCAAATCGTTCCAATGAATTACGCAGCCTAAATGGGTACAACTGGCCGATACTATCTCATATTGGTTATTTGCGTCCCGGGAAACTCCAAACTTCTTACCTTCAATCTCCACTATTCTACCTTCTCCAACATTTAGCTGCTCAATTTCTTCAGTAGAACTTCCCAGGATATGATCTTTGAAAAATTCTTTCGCAACATTCAGGTTTTCCCTGATAAAAGATTTTGAAGATTTTACAGGATTAACCCTTAATGGATCAAAGACGTCTTCATATTCATTTTTCTTATTGGTAATTAAATCGGTAATAATTTTTCCGGCAAGGCTTCCATAGATCAATCCGTCTGTAGAAAAACCGGTAGCTATAAATTCATCTTTATGGATACTTTTTCTTCCTATGGAAGGTAGAAGATCTGCGGGCTTATAATTTTGCCCGCCCCAAAAATGGGTGAGTTTCTCTACCGGAAATTTTTCCTCTAAATACTTTACCAGGGAATCCATTAATGCGGAATTATTCTGAGACTGGCCAACTTTATAAGATTTACCCACCGCCATCACGTAAGATTTTCCATTCCGTTTATAGGAGCGGAAAGAGTATTTTTCTTTGCCTTTGTATTCCCAGAAAATCCCCTGCAGATAATCTTCTGTTTTCAAGCTTGCCGCTACCGCATATTCGCGGTAAGGGCCTAAGGTAGTATCAAACTTTATATCCACGCCCTTAGAACTGTGGGCGGCGTGTACCAAATATTTACTGGAAACATTGCCATTAGTGATTTTTAAATTATAATCTCCATGTTCCAGTTTTTCAATTTCTTCAACTTTTGAATCCTGAAAAATCTGGCACTCTTTTGAGTTGATCTTATGGGCCAATTGGTTCACATATAAAAAAGGATTAAACTGTGCCTGATCGGGATATTTTAGGATTTTAGTGGCCTCAAAAGAAAATTTCTCAGGAGAAACGTCTTCAAGAGAAACTCCCAGTTTGGACGAAACCGAAATTTCCTTCTCAATTTTATTGGCATTATCCGTAGAGAAAAGATACATGGGTTGCCGTTTAAAATCACAGTCCAGCGCTTCCTCGTGAATAATTTTTTCTATAATTCCTATAGCTGAAGTCCTGGCTTTTAATACTTTTTTGATAGTCGTTTCATCATACTTAGAATCTAGCGAAGAAAGTAATTCAGCTACTGTATGATAAAAGTTTCCCGTACTATGCCCGGTGGTGCCCATTCCAATTTTCCCGGCATCGAGAACCGCAACTTTTAAACCAGCTTTTTTAAGAAAATAAGCCGTAGAAATCCCGGTAATTCCCCCTCCAATTATACTTACATCTACTTGAAGATTATCTTTTAGAACCGGAAATTCATGCACTGTTTCAAAAGAATTCCAGATGGTATTTGAAATCATAGTTTTTAGGTTTTAAAATTAAATTCCAGGCAGGTAATCAGTTTTCAGAAATTGAATTACCACACTGTAAACACCTTGTAAATAGGGATTAAGAAAGGTTACATTATAAAATTAGAAAGGAGATGGAATAATTTATACTAATTTCTGGCAAAACCTTTGTTAATAATCTACGGGAAAGAAATAGGTTTTAAAACAAGCTTTAGAACCAGTAATATCTACGCTGAAGTAATTTTTTCCTTCCGAATAAATGTTAAACAAAAACCAGATTTCTAAATTTTCTTATTAATTTTTTCCTATCGAAGAAAATGCTGGAAGGAATGATTATTTTTGAAGATTGCGTTCTGCATCGAAAGTTTCCAGACAGAAAGACTTTAGTCTTTATCTAATATAAGCACCAGACTTACTATTTGAAACTATAGGGAAATTACGAAACTGGGGATGGTTAAATTTTGGGACGGAAAACGAATCTCCAATAAAGAAGAAGGGCAAATTGAATTTCAAGTTTTTAATCCAAACTTTAGTAAAAAAATACTTAGAAATTTATTTTGTATTACTGTTTTTATCCTCTTCATCAGTTTCAGGTTTTGATGAAAATTCCGGATTAAATTCTTCTTTTTTGGCTTTTAAATTATCAGTCTTAGAATCACGATTAGCGTGTCTTTTTCTCCAAAAAAATATAAGAAAAAAGAGTACAATAAAAAACAGAATATACCAGATAGAAATCATAATCTCTTGTGTTTGATTACTATAAAAGTATCAATAGAAATATGCATTGCGATGAAATCTCTAATAAACTTTAGTTAATCTTTCTAAAGAAATATTAAAATACTCCGCGCTATTGTGGGTGAAAATTTAGCGATTATGAGTCTTAAACACGGGTCTTAAAGTTTGTAATTATTTGTTTCTTACTTCTAAATTACTTTCCCGGCAAGATATCTTTGTACGGCATAAATATCTATGCTTTTATTAAAGCGTTTACTTACACTTGGTACATTTTCACTTGAAATCCAGATTTTTAATTCGGCGTCTAAATCAAAGGTGCCTGCAGTTTCAAGAGAAAACCTGGAAATGTGCCTGTATGGTAGCGATAAATATTCTTGTTTTTTCCCGGTTAGCCCCTGGATATCTATTAAAATAAGTCGTTTGTTTGTAAACATAAATATATCCCGCAACAAGGAAAAACCTAATTCAATTTCTTCGGTTTCAGTTAATAATCGGCCATATTTTTTATCTAATTCTTCTTTAGAAATACAGGCCGCGTTGCCCATTAATTTGTTCAATAAACTCATGACTTTTTCTTATAAATTTAAGTACTACTAACTTAGTAATTCTTTTTAATCAATTATAATTTGATATTTATTCAATAATCCACTTACCTGATCAAGGCTGAATTTGGCCCCCTTTAATTTATTATTTTCCGGATCTATATTATAATTCTGCGCACTGCTAAAATCGGCTTTGGTAAGATTTGTATTCTGAAATACAGCCCCGGAAAGATCAGAATTCAGGAATTTTGAATGCGATAAATCGGCCGCTGAAAAATCTACTTCCATAAGTTTTGAGTGCTGAAAAAGAGTTTTACTCAGCTTCATTCCAAAAAAGGAAGAGTGGTTTAAAATACACTGATTAACCGAAATAGAGAAGGCAAAAGGTTCACAATTATTAAACAACAAGCCCATCATTTTACAGGCTTTAAAATTGCAATTTTGGAATGAGGTATGATCAAGATTTACGTTACTCAGGTCGCATTCTTCAAATTCACAATCTATAAAAAGAATTCCTTTTAAATTTCCGGTAGAAAAATTACAGTTTGTAAATTGGCAGGATTCATAACTATTAGCGAAGCTATAATTTAGCAGATTTTTATTGTTAAAAACCTGCTCTTCAATTTGGTTTTCCATAGGTTAAAAATACATCTTTTAATTTTTTAGAAGCTGTACTTTTAAAATTTAAGTTTCTTAAAATATAAGTCGGTAATGAGCTATAGCTCACCTCATAGAAATTCTATACAATTTTAAGCTTTTAATTTCTGTAATTTTCACCGCTTCTTTTTATCCCAATACACATAAAGGATAAAAAGCACTATACTTACCAAAGAGCCCCACAACAAACCACTTTTTAGTTGCTGAGTGCTATCTCCAATTAAGGCGATAAAAATTGTAAGTGGTGTAATTCCCAATAAGGTGGCACCTATAAATTTCCAATACCCTATTTTTAAAATTCCGCCTACAAAACTAATTGCATCATTGCTTAGAAACGGATTGATTCTGGTTACAATTACCGCCCAAAACCCATAATCATCTAAAAAGTCACTTATCTTATTTTCAGTCTTTGGACCCAAAAGTTTTTGAACGATTACCGGCCCAAAATAGCGACCTATAAAATAGCCTACCGAAGAAGCGCAGAAAATGGCCGTAAAAACTATTAAGCTTCCCCATACGGGCCCATAAGCTAAAATTGAAACGATCATTAATGCTACCGATGGAATTACTAAAAGAAACATTTGGGCTATCATAGCTATAATAAGTACCAAAGGACCTATCCATCCAAAATTGGAAACCCAGGCTTTTATTCTTTGGTTATCGTTACTGGTTAAAACCTCCCCGGCCTCATTAAAAAATTGGTGCACACCAGGGATAAAAAAGTAACCGCCAACAAGAACTAGAATTACGATTAATGAAAATATTAAGGGGGCTTTACTTTTCTTTACGTTCGTATTCTCTTCCGTTTCCTTCATACAATCTATTTGAATGTTACTTCAAGGATATTTGCTTTTCCGCCTTTTCCTTCGTTAGAGATAAATAACCTACCGTTTTCACTAAAAGTAAGTCCTTCGGCCTGCTCAAAATCATCTTCATGTAAAGCGTAGCGCTTTTTTAGTTTCATATCATTATTCGCAATAACCAACTGGGGTGCCCTACCATCAAGAATGTAGAAATCTTTATTTTTGGGGTGTATGGAAAGTGCAGAAGGTTGGAGCTTTTTATTGAGTTTTGTTTCCCTTTCCCTTAATAAGCTGTCTTGCATATTTAAACGATAAAGCGGATTTCTCTCCAATTCTTTATTGGTTAGCGAGAATTGATAAACTCCTTTATAGTTATCGTCCTTTAGCTCTCTATCTTTTATGGCCAGCAGCAAACGTTTATTATTTTTGTCCCAGGCTAAGCTTTCCAGGTTTTGTTTTTCAGATAAAAAATTACTGTAGGTTTTTGTTTTTGAATTACCCGATAAAAAATCGCTGACTTCAAAAATTTCACCATCGCTTCGCAAAACATAGGCAGTTTTGCCTACAATACGAATATCTTCGTAATCACCCGCGCCCGCGAATTCTATACTCTTCTCTACTTTTGAAGTTTCAAGATTGAAAATAAAAATGATGCCATCTTCATCCTGAATGCAAGCCAACTTATTATCACCTATCCAGTCTATGCCCGAAACCTCATCAAGCTCTTTAGGCAGCTGCCATTCATTAATTATCTCGTAAGCTACAGGTTGATCCTGTAGGGTATCTTTGGTTATAAATTCATTATATCCAAAGAGTATTAAGCCGGCAAGGCTTAATACTCCCACTACAATTAGCGTTGCTATTTTATTCACCATTTTCATTTTTTTAATAATTACCAGGTGGTAACTTCCGTATTCACCGCTCCCGTTTCTTCAAAAATAATCTTAGTATCGGTTGGCTCTTCATCAAACTCTACCTGGTAATAAGTGTTTTCAGAAATTTTAAGCAACTCTACCTCATCTATTTTGGTTTTATCATAATCGGTAGTGATTGTAGTTTTTATTGCTTCAGGAAGTTCCTCGTACACAATGTCGTATTTATACTTCAAAAGACTTCCTTCAGTATTTAGAATTGCTTCATGATCTACATTATCAATATCGAATTCGGCTTCATAGATATCGGCTTTCTTCTCCCATTCTACACCTTTTGCATCAGGAAATTGTTCGGTAAACCCATTTAATACTACTGAAGGGATATCAGAATTTCGCATATCATCATCTTCACAAGCGGTAAATCCCATGGCGATAGCCAGGATTAAAAAAATTGACTTTTTCATCTTTATAATTTTTAATTTTAAACAAAGTTGAACTACAATACTGGAAGAAATCTGGAATTATTGACGTGCAGGATTTTATTTAGGAAATAAATACCAGTTTAGCGCGGAAATCTTAGTTGAAAAGTGTGTTTTTGTTCGTAGTAATAGGTTAACTGAAACTCATATTTTTTAGCAATGGTTTGGGCAATGGCCAGTCCTATTCCCGTGGAGGTTTTGGAAGAAGAATCTTTTTGAAAGCGTGAAAATACTTTTTCTGGATCTAAAGCACCGTTATTGGCAGTATTACGTATAATAAAGTTTTTTGCTGAAATTTCTATTTCAATCTCACTATTTCTTTGGCCGTGAATAATTGCATTTTTCAACAAATTTGAAAGCAAAATTCTCGCCAGACCTTTATTCATTTTATATTTTAATGAAGTCGTACTTTCTATACTAATCTTCATTTCTTTATGACCGGCAAGGTCTTCAAAATCAACTTTTAAGTCGGTAATTAACTCATTGAAATTCACTATTTCTTCCTCCGGAAATTGCTGATTTTCAATTTTAGAAAGCAAAAGCAAAGACTTGTTCATTCGGGTTAAACCCTCTAAGTTATTTAAAACCGAAGCTATTAAATCAATTTGTTCCTCGTTCAATTTTTCCTTTTCTACCAGCAGTTCCAGTTTATTGATGCTAATAGCCAAAGGAGTTTGTAATTCGTGCGCGGCATTTTCTATAAATTGTTTCTGGCTGTTATAACTGGAAATAGATTTTCCCAGCATTTGCTCTACGCGTGTATTTAGCAGATTAAATTCATCAATATTTGAAGGTACAGTTTCAATTTTTTGATCTTTTCCAAGTCTAAAATCTTGGAGCTGTTGCAACAAAGTATAAAATGGGTTCCAAATTTTTTTCAGGATTAAATTATTGAGTAAAACAATACTCAAAATCAAGCCTACATAAAGAAGAATAAGGGAAAAAAGTAAATCTTCAATAAGGTCGTCTTCCTCGACCATAGAAGTTATAATTTTCAGCTTATAAAATTCGTCATCTTTTTTAAATACGGTTTCCAGCAGCCTTACCGGTTCATATTCATCTTCATTTTGCATATACATAAGCGTATCACGATAAAAATCTTTAAAACTTATCGCGCTGTTTTTATCTATAGGCCGTATGGTATAATTACCATCTTTGAATTGTGAACGTTGAAGTAATTCAGCATCTTGTTTTGCCCGTTTAATCACCAGCATTTTTTGATTATCCAGGCCATCGTCCAGGCTGTCATAAATTTCATCTAGCATTTCCAAGTAGAAAATTACCGCCCAAATCCCCAAAAGAACCAGCAGTATTGCCGAAAAATAACTGGTGGTATAATTTAATAATTTCATTGGGTAATTAATTTATAGCCAATTCCATAAACCGCTTTAATTTCTATATCGGCACCGGCGGTTTTCAGTTTTTTTCGAAGATTTTTAATCTGGGAATATATAAATTCAAAACTATCGGCCTGGTCTATATGATCTCCCCAAACGTGTTCTGCCAAAGCCGATTTATTTACCAGCCTGTTTTGGTTTGAAGTAAAAAATATTAGTATTTCGTATTCTTTTCGGTTTAAATTTAAGGGATTATCATCTATACTCGCCTCGTGCTCGTCCAGGTCTATGCTAAGGTTGCCAATCTTTATTTTATTATTCCCGTTAAACTGACGCCTTCTTAATACAGCCTTTACGCGGGCATTTAACTCTGCCATATGAAAAGGCTTGGCAAGATAATCGTCGGCACCAAGGTTTAGGCCTTCCAGCCTATCGTCTAAAGAATTCCTGGCAGAAACAATAATTACCCCGTCTTCTATATTCTTTCGCTTCAATTCTTCCAAAAGCTGAAAGCCACTACCGTCTTTTAAATTAATATCCAGCAAAATACAATCGTAGGTATAAACCCCAATTTTATTACGAGCCTCGGCGATACTTTCTGCTGTTTCTACCACAAAATTCTCCTTTAATAGAAAATCTTTCATGTTCTGCAACATATCCTGTTCGTCTTCTACAATTAGAATTTTCATGGCTTTATTTTTAAAGCTTCAGTTATTTCCTTTCCGCACCTATATAGGATTATAAATGGAAATCTATCTGGAGCCTGTACATTAGATTATTCCATTCTGGATCTGGACTATCCCTAAAACTTAAATCGGTTTGTATTTTTAATTTATGCTTAGATAAATATTTAGAAAGTCCCAAAGTATACTGTTTTTCGTTAGGAAACAGGGAGCCTATTATATCTTCTTTCACCTGGGTGAACCTACCTACAACTTCTATATTATTATCAAATAAATATCCACCTTGCAGGTTAATGGAATTCCCCACATTTACAACGGCACCGGTACGCGTTCCATCTTCTTCTATCGCTATAGGATTCTCGGCATCCCGGTGAGCAAATTCACCTAAAACTGATATTCCTTTATATTTAAACATAAAATCTGCAAAAAAGGTGGAAATATCGGTCGAATGTAAACCGTTTTCGGTAAACATATATGCCCCCATATTAGAGCGGGTTTTTACCGCATCGTTATTATGATCATAAGTAACCCCCATTGCTAATTTAGGCGTATCATACCTTTCTAAAGAAGCCTCTCTATAATCCTGAAATTCTCCAAAAGGCAAAGCTTCCAGGCGTCCCGTATATTGAAAACCGCCAAGATTCCCGGTTACTACATTTCTTCCTTCCCCCTGTGAAAAAGCAAAAATTTCTTTTACTACAAATTGGTTCCCCAAATAGATTTTATGGTGTAATTGTACTCCAATATCTCTGTCTATATTAAACCTGCTATTTAATAAAGACCTGTCTACAAACTGCAGGTCTCCAGAAGATACTACCCGTTCCCTGTTACCCGGCAATTTTGTTTGGCCGGCCCATAACACGAAATTTTCATAGAAATTCCACTTTAAAACCGCATCAAGTATGTACCGGGGCGTATTATTTGTAAATTCTGAACCTCCCGAAATATCCCGGTTAGATAGCCCTAACTCAATTTTATATTTTAATTTGGGAGAATAAGCAAAACCATCAAATTTTAATCTAGCACGCCTAATTAGAATATTAGAACTTTCAGATTCAAATCCTTCAAATTCAGAGTCTCGCCATTCGTTCACAAATAGAGATTGAAATCTTGCTCCAAACCTTAGGCTGAAAGAACTATCTCTTGCCACCGTATTTATTATCCCATTCCCAAAACTGTTTTCGGTAATATCCTGGGCGTGCGCATTACTAAAGAATAAAATTAAGCTTAGAATAAGTAAATGTTGAATCTTCATGAAAAATGTTTATCTGCTTGAAACCTTATAATTTGCAAGAATAATATATAAGTTTCAAATCTGACACTTTTTTTACAATTCTCCCAAAAAATACAAATATGAATCTCAAAACTGGAAAAAAATGGGAAGGTATACTAAACTTTAAAAGAGAAAATTTGGCAGAATTTTAGGATTTATACCAGTCAAATTCCAAATTCTTTCCAGATTTGAAGGCTTACTTCGCACCGAATAAAAAAACAAATATTATGAAAAGAGTAATTTTATCAGGAATTTTCGCATTGTGTACAATGGGAATTTTTGCACAAACAAATACAAATAGTTTACCCTCTACAGCCCAGGAATATATTCAACAGAATTTTTCTTCTGCTGATGTAAAAGAGGTTAAAGAAAACAGTAAATGGAAAATTTGGGAAGATGAAAAATTTGAAGTAGTTCTTTCTAACGGCCTTGAACTGGATTTTGACGAAAATGGAAATATTTCTGAAATTGAAAGCCAAAACGATGTAGTAATTCCTACTTCTGCCCTGCCATCTAAAATCGCTTCTTATCTGCAAGAAAATTATGCTGATGCACAGGTAATTGGATGGGAAAAACAGAAAAAAGAGCAGGAAATAGAACTGGCTGACGGCACCGAACTTGAATTTGATGGCGAAGGTAACTTTAGAAAAGTAGACTAAGTTATTCCAGTTTTTTAATAGATTATTAATGTAAAAGCGCCCATTGGTTATAGACCTATGGGCGCTTTTTTTTAGAATATTTTTCCGGTAAATTCTTTTAAAATCCTCACGCTTTAATCAAGAAACTCTCACGACAACAGCTCACCCTCACTTAATATTCTAAATATGATGCGGGTCATATTTTAGCAGTTTTCAACTTCTTTCCTTTACAAATTGCAATCTTAACTCCTTATTTAAATAGGATCGGCCAGGCTTAATTTAGCCTACGCCGCAAATAATTATTAGAATATGACCAAAACAAACCAAATGCACAGTTTTCATATCCCGGTAATGGGAACAGCTTTTACAATTGACAGTCCGCTGCGGGTCGCTAAATATGGAATATCTTCGGTAATTTCAATTATAGACGACGAGCTTATTGAAAAAATGAACGCCTTTTACAGCAAGAAATTTAATTTGCCTTATAAGGAAATTCCGAAGAAAAATCCTGATTCCCGCGCAGAACGTATTACCTCTTATTTAGACCTGGTAAACAATATTGTACAGGATAAGTTTGAGAATTTTAAAAAGGAACTGGCAGAAAGTAAGACAGCCTTAGAGAATTATCTTTCTATTTTACCCAATCATTCTGAAATTAAACAGGGATTCCAAAATTTGTTGAATAGTGGTGCAGATGTAAAAGGAAAATTAAGCACTTATATAGAAAACCATCTAAGCCCCGGCAGTATAGATGTAAATATTATGGCGAAGATTGATAAGGACAATTTTGTTAAAAATGAACAATTGCCGGTAGAATTTAATGATGCCCACGCTGCATTGCGCGGGTTTGCCAATTCAAAACTTTCATCTTCTATTGTACTTTCGGCAGGATTAAACCCCAGGCTTTATAGCTATTTTGAAAATTTCAAAGATTTCTTTCCTGATGCAAATGGCAAGCTTAAAAAGAAAATTATTCTGAAAGTAAGTGATTTTAGATCGGCTTCAATCCAGGGAAATTACCTGGCCAAAAAAGGTTTATGGGTTTCAGAATATAGAATTGAATCGGGCTTAAACTGTGGCGGCCACGCTTTTGCTACCGATGGTCACCTGTTGGGGCCAATTCTGGAAGAATTTAATCAGAAAAAAGATGAACTTGTTCAATCGGCTCATCAATTAATGAGCAAAGCTTTAGAACAAAAAGAAATTCTGGTTCCCGAAAAACCTCTTGACCTAAAAATAACAGTTCAGGGTGGGGTTGGTACGGCTGAAGAACATAACTTCTTGCTGGAGCATTACAAGGTATCTTCTGTAGGTTGGGGAACGCCATTTTTACTGGTACCTGAAGCTACATCAGTTGATATTGAAACGCGTAAATTACTGGTAAAAGCAAAAGAAAAAGATCTTTATCTAAGTCATATTTCTCCTCTGGGCATACCATTTAACACCGTGCGGGGAACAACTAATGAACAACTAAAAGAAAAACGAATTGCTGAAAATAAAAGCGGTAGTTCCTGCCCTAAAAAATTCCTGGCTCTAAGTAAAGAATACGATGAGAAAGGAATTTGTTCTGCTTCTAAAAAATTTCAGGATATTAAGCTGAAAGAACTGGAGGATAAGAAAGATAATTTCTCCCAGGAGGTATTAGAAAAAAAGAAGAACAAAATTACCGAAAAAGCCTGTTTATGTGTTGGCCTGGGAAATGCCTCTTTTCTTGAAAACGACATTAGAATAAAAGGCCAGGCACAGGGCGTTGCTATTTGTCCCGGCCCAAATATGGCCTATTTTTCAAAAGTTGTTTCGCTCTCAAAAATGATACAACATATCTACGGAAAAATTTCTGTGATGGAGATGCCTAACCGGCCTAATATGTTTGTAAAAGAATTAAAGATTTACCTGGATTATTTTAGAAATGAAATTGAAGATTTTATGGATGAACCTTCTGCGAAACAGAAGAAAAAATTAGAAAAATTTAAGCTTAACCTTTTAGACGGAATCTCCTATTACCAGGAATTATTTACGAATAAAACCAATCTTTTTCAACAAAGTAAAAATCAACTGCTCGGGGAATTGGAAGAACTAAAAGATTCTCTAACCGGAATAAATTTAGAACCGAAAGTTTCAAGACCGATTTCAACTTAGATTCTAAAATAAACTTAGAAAGACGACTTTTTACCTGTTTTTTAAAGCGGAAGCAAGAAACTTCCGCTTTAAAACAGGTTTTTATTTATAAAAATAATTTTATCCCTCCATTTACTACAAAACCATCAACCGGGGCATAAATATCCCTGAATTGAGGATTGGAAATAGAACCGGTATATATAGAATCAAACCGGGTTTGACGGGTATCGGTAAAGTTTTCGAAATTCAGGAAAATTGAGAAATCTTCCCATAATTTTTCCATCATTAAACCAAAAATCCAGTATTCCTGTCCGGTTGCGCCGTCGCTTAACTGCTGCGGACTAAAATAATAACCCTCCAAACCAATTTTAAGTTTTTCATGCTGCTCGTACATCAAAACATTATTTAAACGATGTTTGGAAACCAGCGGCATTTCAAAGGTATTTCCGTTTTCTGTGCGGTCTACATCGGCATAAGTATAACCGGTAAATAATTTGAAATCTTTATAGCCAAACTTTAAATTTGCCTCTATTCCCCTGCTTTCCACAAACCCGTTTGGTTGTAAATATTCAAAAACACCTTCCGCCGTATTTTCAAGAATTATGGGCTTATCAATTTTAGTATAAAAGAAAAGTGTATTGCTTGTAAATTCTATGGTTTCAAAGAGTTCGGTTCGGTAATTAATATCAAAATTTCCCCCAATGGAATTTTCGGCTTCGGTAGTGCTTACATCAATAGGCATCACATTTCTAAATTGAAGTCGTTCTGCATCCTCAGTAAAAACTGAAGGGGTTTTGTAGCCCATTCCTCCTCCAATCCTGGTGGTAATGGCATCAGAAATTGTGAACATTGCCGAAATTCTTGGCAAAACAAACCATCCGTATTCATTTTGATAATCTGTTCTAAGTCCGCTTTCCAGTTGAAACCAGTCAGTAGCCCGCCAATTATTCTGAACAAAAGCTCCATACGTAAGATGCTCATAATCTACCACGGGAGCATCAGTTAAAACATCCTGTTCAAAGCTATCTACCCATAAATTGAGGCCACCAATCCATTCCATTTTATCACTATCCAAAACTACAGAAGCTTCATTATAAGAGGCAAACTGGTTCCCTGCAAAAATATAGTCACCGGTTTGAATTTCCCGGTCAAAAAAACTGAAACTATTTTTTAGATTAAAGCGATTATCATCATTCCAGGAATGCTCAAAACCAGACTGTAAAGTGGTTCTAGCCGTATTATTTCTCTCAAAAAACGGGTCTTCCACCTCTTCGCCTTCCAGGTAGGCTATGTTCCCACCGGTGCGTTCTTCAACCGTAGTATTCACTCCCACATCTAACTTCGTATTTTCTGAAAACTCGTAAAACACCCTGGGATTTATAGTATAACGATTAAATTCAGGAATGGCCGTTAGACCAATATCTGCAGGATCGTAAGGAGATCCAAGGTTGTAAGAAGCAAAAACGGTAGTCCCCAATTTTCCGTAAGTATCAGCATAAAATCCGCTAAGATCCAGGCCTAATGCTGTAGTTGCATTCATCATAAAATTAAGTTCTCTTTCTTCTCCAGGAGTTTTGGAAATAAGATTTACCAGCCCGGCTATGGCTCCACCGCCGTACAGAGTAGACGAAGAACCTTTAATTACCTCAACCTGTTGCAGGTCTAAAGGTACAATTTGAAGTAAACTAAGGCCACCGGAAAAACCGGAATAAAGTGGATATCCGTCTTTTAATAGCTGTGTATATTTTCCATCCAGCCCCTGGATTCTAATACTTGAATTACCGGAAATTGCTGAAGTTTGCTGAGTTTGTATTCCCGTAGTTTCGTTGAGCAACATTCTAATGTCACCGGGTTTCATATTTCCTTTTTCGGTGAGTTCTTCCCCAGAAATTACTTCTACCCGCGTAGGTAAATCGGCAATACTACGCCGGGAACGGGTAGATTGAATAATAACTTCTTCCATTTCTTCCCCGCCGGGTTCAAGAAAAATTTCCAACGTATCCTGGGTTGCTCTGGGAAAATTTAGCGTGATTTCTTCTGAAGCAAAACCCACAAAACTAAATACAACTGTTTGTTTACCATTTGGGATTTTGGTTAATGTGACTTCGCCGTCTATATTTGCAGTGGCCCCAATATCTGTTCCCGAAAATACCGCATTAGCCCCAAGTAAAGGCATTTTATCTTCAGCATTTTTAATTATCGCTTCCAGGGAATTTTGTCCCACAGCGTTAAAAGCGACCAGGAAGATCGCCAGTTTAAATAAGATTTTAATCATTATGAAAATTTAGGTTATTATTAATTCTGTTTTCAAGAAATAATAACCTGTTTTGGCGGTTGCCAAACTCTTTCGGCATAATCGGCTTCAACACTTTTAAAAGTGAGTCCGAATAAATTTGAATATGGTATGGGGTGAAGGTCCGGGACCGTCACAATTTCATCTGTATTTGGAATAAAACCCGTACAACTTCCACAGCTTATAAAAGGAGAGCACAAGGCGCAATCATCGTTTTGCTGATTCTGATTTTCAGAAATTTTTATCTCAGAAGCTGATTTACAATCATCGCCTATACAGCAAGGATATGCTGAAACAAGCAAGCAAAATATGCCTAAAAAAGTTGCCAGGATCTTCATATTTTCAAAAGTAAGAAATTCCTGAGAAGGAAGATTATTTTTAATGATATCCGTCATATTTAATTTCGAGATTCCGCATTAAATTAGACCGAATTTTAAAGCAGAATTATTTCTTATCGTCATTATTCACCTTCTAAATTAAATATTATGAGAGCTATGACCACAGAGGAAAGTATTAAGCTACTCGCCCATAATTATATAGGCAGGCTAGGCTATATTTCCAGGGCAAGAGGAGAAATAATTCCCATTACCTATTATTATAACCCTGAACAGCACAGTATTTTAACCTATTCGGGGCAGGGAGGTAAAATTGAAGCCATGCGCAAAAATCCTTTGGTTACTTTTCAGGTAGATGAGATTTCATCATTAGAAGAATGGAAATCGGTTTTATTGTATGGCAAATTTGAAGAATTAGAAGGAACAGATGCTAAATATATGCTGCGTTTATTTTCTGAAGGCGTAAAGAAAGTAATAAAAAATAAAGGCAATCCCTGCCCAGATTTTATCGAGAATTTTTCCAGTAAAAGTAACTCAGAATCACCTGTAGTTTACCGCATTAATATTGATGAAGTTAATGGACGCCAAAGAGATTAGGTTAAAGCTAAATAATTTGTAATTTTTTAATAATTTTAAGCCTATTAATTCACTCGATTAAGCAAAACCCCGCATTTAATTAAACTTATAATATGCAGGGGAAACCCGAAAAATTAATAAAATTAATTTGAAGAAATTTTACTCCACTTATTCTAAGACCAGAACTGGACCCGAGAGCCAAAGCTCACACTCAGCCAGGATAAAATCTCAATTATTCAGAACCACCTCTCAGCAAACTAACGAGGCGTATATGGCAAACAATTGTTTAATTTTCGCGGCAAGCTTCGGAGTATTTTAATCACGACTATAGAATAAATAAAAGATTTATTGATGAAAATTTTTAGGCTTGTAAACCTGATACTTACGTTATTTTTTGTATTTACAAATAGTGTATATGCCCAGTTTAATGTTGACGGGCAAATTGTTCAAAGAGGCGAATACCGCCATGGTTACGGGAAACTTATTGAAGAGAACCAGGATGCAGCTGCTTTTATTGCGCAACGTGCCCGTATAAATGTACAATATGAACTGGAAAAATTTAAATTCTATGTGAGCATTCAGGATGTTCGTACCTGGGGCAATACCCCGCAGGTAAAAGCTAACGATAATTTTCTTTCCCTGCACGAAGCCTGGGCCGAAACTTTTTTAACCGATAACTTTAGCGTCAAATTAGGACGGCAGGAACTCAACTATGATAATTTTAGGTTCCTTGGCAATTTAGATTGGGCATTACAGGGAAGAGCTCACGATTTCGC
>NZ_CAXAVR010000042.1:0-21212 GCF_963972535.1 uncultured Salegentibacter sp. | reverse complement strand
GAAGATTTTAAAACCGGCCAGATCCTGGTTTTTGATAAGCCATTGGAGTGGACATCATTTCAGTTGGTTAACAAGGTGCGTTGGTTAATTAGAAAAAGCTGCGGAATAAAAAAGATAAAAGTAGGCCACGCCGGTACTTTAGACCCTTTGGCTACCGGAGTTTTGGTAATATGCACTGGGAAATTCACCAAAAAGATTCCCGAGCTGCAAGGAACCGAAAAAGAATATACTGGAACTTTTACCCTGGGTGCCACAACCCCTTCTTACGATATGGAAACTGAAATAAATAAAACCTTCGAAACAGCTCATATTGCAGAGGAAGATTTAGATGGCGCCGCGCTTCAGCTTACAGGAGAAATTGAACAAACCCCGCCGGTATTTTCTGCTTTAAAAAAAGATGGGAAACGCCTTTATGAATATGCCAGGAAAGGAGAAGACGTGAAATTAGAGAGCAGGCCGGTTACCATACACAAATTTGAAGTAGATGCCCCACGGTTTCCCGAAGTAGATTTTAGAATAGTTTGCAGTAAAGGCACTTATATTAGAAGCATGGCGAACGATTTTGGAATTGCGCTTGGCTCTGGCGCCTACCTCTCTTCCCTTAAAAGAACGCGCGTTGGCGAATTCACTTTAGAAGAAGCTTTAGACCTTCAATCTTTTGAAAAATTATTACCTTCAGCATAAAATAGAACATTACACGTTTTATTTTATAGCATGGATTTTTTCGATAAACATAAAGCCCTCATCATTACCGTACTTTTTTGTTCGGTTTTAATTCTTGGCCTTTATAATTTTAACCTTTCCCAAAAACAAAAGTACCAACAAGAAATGTTGGTAGACCTAGAAGAATATTCACAAACTGAGGAGGAAGAAGAAATTCCGGAAGAAGAACCTGAACCTCAAACCTCTAATAATTCACCCGAAACACATAGAGCATTTAATGAAAACCAGGAAGCGCGGGAAGAAAATTTCAACAGAGAATTAGATGAAATCTTAGAACAGAATAGTGCGCAACAGGAAGAAAGTTCAGAAAACGAAACTGAAACTACTACCCAAGGCACTTTTGCTACCGGCAATAAATCTGAAACAAAAAAACAATCTGACGGCAATGATTCTTCCAAAGACATTTCTACCCAATCGGGAAGTTTAAGAAATAGTTCTATCTCATTTTCGCTGCGCGGAAGAAATGCCATCTCTATTCCTAATCCCATTTATACCTGCGACAGGGCCGGAAAAATTGTAGTAAATATCACTGTAAACGCTGAAGGCCGTGTAATTGATACCGGCATTAATAAGGCAAGTTCTACTTCAGATAACGAATGCCTGATAGAAAATGCGTTAGAATATGCCGCCAATGCCGTATTTTCCCAATTGGCGGGAAGAAACGAACAACCCGGCACCATTACCTACAATTTTAAACCTTAAAAAGAATGGCAAAATTACAACGCTGTGGCTGGTGTGAAGGCGATGCACTTTACGAAGCATACCACGATAATGAATGGGGCGTACCTGTTTATGATGATGAAACCATCTTTGAATTTCTAATCCTGGAAACATTTCAAGCCGGTTTAAGCTGGATTACCGTATTGCGAAAAAGAGAAAATTTCAGAAAAGCTTTTGATAATTTTGACTACAAAAAAATCGCTAAATATTCTGAAGAAAAAATTCAGGAATTATTGGGAAATCCGGGGATTATCAGGAATAAATTAAAAGTAAGAGCTACGGTTACCAACGCTCAAAATTTTATAAAAATTCAGAAAGAATATGGGAGTTTCAGTAAGTATATTTGGAGTTTTGTAGATGGCGAGCCAATTCAGAACGCAATAGAAGATTACAAAAAAGCTCCTGCAACTAGCGTTATTAGTGATAAATTAAGCAAAGATTTAAAGAAAAAGGGATTTAAGTTTGTAGGGTCCACCGTAATGTATGCTCATATGCAAGCAACAGGAATGGTAAATGATCACGAAGTAACTTGTTTTAGGTATAAAGCAGTTAAAAAACTCTCTTGATTTTAATCTTCAAGAGGAATTTCTAAATATTTTAGAAATCTGGCTCTCGAAATTTCCTCAGCCCCAAGACTTTCTAAGTGTTTGGTATAAACCTGACAATCTATAAGTTTAACACCTTCATCTTTTAACTGATTAACCAGGGTTATAAAACCGTATTTAGAAGCATTACTAACCCTGGCAAACATACTTTCACCACAAAACACCTGTTGTTCTTTAAGATAAATTCCGTAAAGTCCGCCCACCAGCTTATCATCCTGCCAAACCTCTACAGAGCGGGCAAGATTAAATTCATGTAATTCTCTATAACTTTTAATTATCTCTGGAGTTATCCAGGTTCCATGTTGGCCTTCCCTTCTAATTTCTGCACACGCTTCTATAACTCGTTCAAAATCTGTATCAAAAGTTACTTTAAAAGCTTCTTTTTTAAATAGTTTCTTCATACTCTTAGAAACTTTCAATTTCTCGGGAAAAAGCACCATTCTGGGGTCTGGACTCCACCAAAGTACAGGCTGAGAATCGTCATACCAGGGAAAAATTCCGTGGTTATATGCATAAATTAAACGCGGAATACTCAAATCTCCTCCAATAGCCAATAATCCCTGTTCATCGGCTTCAGAAATGGGAGGAAATTTTTCGTTATGTTGTAAATAATGCAATTATCAGGGATTTTAGATGAATAAGAAAAGTACAAAAAGAAAAAGCTTAGCCCTCTTAAGAGGATGCTAAGCTTTTTATAATATGAAACGAAATTATTTCTAAATCCGGTAAGGATTTTTTAGAAAGGAAGATCGTCGTAATCTTCTTCGTTTAAGTTGTTTGCAGGTTCAAAATTATCTGGCGGCGGAACATTTTGCCCACCTGCGGGCTGGTCTGCCTGTAGATTTTCTATTCTCCAACCCTGGATAGAGTTAAAATATTTGGTTTCTCCCTGCGGACTTACCCATTCTCTACCTCTAAGGTTAATTCCAATTTTTACCGGTTGACCTACCTGAAAGTTATTAAGCAAATCTGTTTTATCCTGAACAAATTCTATCATAATATGTTGTGGATATTGCTCCTCTGTAGTCACTACTACTTCTCTCTTTCTAAACCCATTATTTCCAAAGGTCTTGGTTTCACCAATTAACTTAATCTTGCCTTGTACTTCCATTTTAATCTGTTTTTGCTAATAATAATTTCCAGGCAGCATCGGTATTGTTTTTCTCTAAAAACAATTGTGCCCGGGTATGAATATCTGTTTTGTTATTTGCTTTTACTAATTCAGCTAAATCTTTATTTTCAGCTATAAAACCTGCAATTTCCTCATCTTTTGGCAGCGCTTCAACATTCCCCAATTTACCAAGATCATTTCCGGTTAAGGTTTTACTTTCCCTAATTTCCGCAGGAATGGTATCTATACCAATTCCTAAACTGGAAAGCGGCTTTGGAACCTCAAACATTCCCATATTGGCACGGGTATACCAATTACCGCCCATTCTGGCCACCTGGTCTATTTTATGTTGATCTATAAATCCGTCATCATCTAAAATGCTTTCATTAATATGCATTTTAAGGACTTCACAAATCACAAGATTCCCGGCACCGCCTTCCTGGCCGGTTTCAATTACTTGTTTCACTTTACATTCAAATTGTACCGGCGATTCAGCAACACGAAATGGTTTCACAAGATCAGATTTCAGCATTGTAAAACCTGCTTTTTCAAACTCATTTACACCTTCGGCATATTCGGTACTGGAAAGTGACATTTGCTGAACAATATCGTAGTTTACAATATTGATAACCACCTCATCAATATTCTTAACATTGGTGTAGGTATGCTTTACCGTATTATCCCTGCCTCTTCTCGCCGGGGAGAAAATTAAGGTAGGAGGATTAGATCCAAAAACATTAAAAAAGCTGAAAGGCGATAAATTTGATCGGCCTTTAGTATCTATTGTACTGGCAAAAGCGATAGGCCTGGGACCAATAGCACCAAGCAAATAGCGATGAAGCTTGCCTGTGCTCACCTCTTTAGGATCTATTGTAAGCATACTTGTTTTTTGGCAAAGGTAACGAAACCAATAGGGAATGAAAAGCCGGGACACGCAATAAAATTCGTTTAAAAACGCTTATCTTTAAATCCTTTAAAGCTCAGAAGCCTGTATGAACTTCACAGACGAACGCACTTTTAATCGCTGGTTTATTATTATCTCGTGTTTTATAGTAGTAGGCCTGGTTTTATGGAATACTACCATCTTTTTTCAGCGTTTAAAACAAGATGAACGAGCTAAAATGAATATTTGGGCGAAAGCGCAGGAAGCTTTAGACCGGGACCCGCCACCGGCCGATGCCGATCTTGATCTTATTCTTGAAATTTTAAATAACAATACCACAATTCCCATAATCCATACCGATACCGATGGAGATATTGCCTACACTACTAATATTGATCCCGATAAATTAGAAAATGAGAAACAAGCGCAACGACTTCTTGAAAATTTAAAGGAAGAAAATGCTCCTATTATTATAAACCTGGGAAATGGAGAGCAACAGTATATTTACTACGGCAATTCCCCGGTTTTAAACAGTCTTAAGTATTATCCTGTTGGGCTGGTTCTTATAGGTTTTCTTTTTATTGGGGTAGTTTATTTTTTCTATACCACAACGAAAAACAGCGAACAGAATAAGCTCTGGGCCGGGATGGCGAAAGAAACTGCACATCAAATTGGCACTCCCTTATCTTCGCTTATTGGCTGGACCGAAATCCTGAAACAGGAAAATGTAAAAGAATCCTACATTATTGAAATGGAAAAAGACATTGACCGTCTTGAAACCATCACTGAACGTTTTTCTAAAATAGGTTCGTCTCCAATTCTGGAAAAAACAAATATAATTGAAGCAACTCAAAACAGCTTCGATTATATAAAAACAAGAAGCTCACGGCTTATTGAATTCTCCATTGACATACCTAAAGGATATATCCCGGTAATGTTAAATTCCCAACTTTACAGCTGGACCATAGAAAACCTGGTTAAAAATGCCATAGATGCAATGCGCGGAAAAGGGAAATTGCATATTCAAATTAAAGAGGAACAGAAATGGGCGCATATCTTTATAAAAGATACGGGAAAAGGGCTTGATAAAAATAAATTTAAACTCGTTTTTGAACCCGGGCATACCACAAAAAAAAGAGGCTGGGGCCTTGGCTTATCTTTAGCAAAACGAATTATTGAAGGCTATCACCACGGGAGAATAAAAGTAGAAGAAAGCGAAATAAACAAAGGCACAACTTTTAAAATTTCCCTCAGGAAAGTTTAGAATTTAGAAAGTTGTGTTCTTAAATCTTCAGGAATTCGGAAGGTATTATCTTTTTCAAAATCATAGCAAACCACTACATCTTTACCTTCAGCGCAAACTTCATTAATGTCATTTAGAATAAGATGTTTTAAACCGAAACTGGAATTTTTTATAAAATCTATCCTGGTTTTTACTATAGCTTTCCCGGGGTAATACAGCGACTTTTTAAAATCGCAATGTGTAGAAACCAACATAGTTCCCATATTGGTATTCTCATACATCTCGTAAATACCTGAAGCTTCCCAAAAATTTACTCGACCCGACTGCATATAGCGCATAAACGAGATATTATTTACGTGCTTATACATATCTAAATCGCTCCAATCTATTCTAAGCTCGAGTTTTAAATTATACGTTTCGCTTTCCATTAAAGATTAACGTGAATAGATTCTGCCAGTTTTTTAAATTCCTCTTCTTCCATTTTTACGCTTTTAGAAAAATCCATATCGCTCATAGAATTTAACGGGATAAGATGTACGTGAACATGCGGAACTTCAAGCCCAACAACGGCCATTCCCACGCGCTTGCACTCTACCGTTTTCTCTAAAGCGATGGCTACTTTGCGGGAAAAACGCATTAATTCCTGGTACATCTCTTCTTCCAAATCAAAGATCTTATTCACTTCTTTCTTCGGAATACATAAAGTATGTCCCTTTGCATTTGGATTAACATCTAGAAAAGCTAAAAACTGACTATCTTCTGCGATTTTGAAAGCAGGCACTTCTCCCCTTACTATTTTAGTGAATAAACTGGCCATAATATTTTTGAATTGGTTAGTATATAAATATAAAATCCTTTTCACAGAACCTTAGTTAAAGGTATTGGAAAAGGATTTCACAAACTGTTAAATACCGGAAACTTATTCTCTCCAGATCTCTAAAATTTCAAATTTCATCTTACCGCTGGGTACATCTATTTCCGCTGTATCCCCCACTTCTTTACCGAGTAATCCCTTTCCTATAGGAGAATCTACCGAGATCTTACCCGTTTTTAAATCGGCTTCACTCTGTGCTACCAGCTTATATTTTACTTCGGCCCCACTTGTTTGGTTTTTTATTTTCACGTGGGAATGTACCAACACTTTAGAAGTATCTAATTGAGATTCATCTATAACTCTTGCATTGGCCACCACTTCTTCTAATTTTGAGATCTTCATTTCTAAGAGACCCTGAGCCTCTTTGGCAGCATCATATTCTGCATTCTCACTTAAATCTCCTTTATCACGGGCTTCGGCAATAGCTTCTGAAGCTTTAGGCCGTTCTACATCACGTAGCTGATTAAGTTCATCCCTCAACTTTTTTAATCCCTCTTCAGTATAATAAGATACTTTGCTCATAACTTCATCGTTTATATAAATAGAAAAAATCCCATAGCACGACGGGATTTGTTTAACAAATATAATAAATTTACGCCTTGAAAACAATAATAATATTTAGCGAAAAAATTGCCGATATCATGAAAAAACCTCTTTTTTTCCTTCTATTTTCAGTAATTTTTAGCGCTTGCTCCACCAATGATGACAATGACTTTAATAACCCGAACCTAATAGATTTGAATTTTAGACTTCAACTAAACCTGGATTTTCCTGAATATAATGATCTTCAATTTCCTGGGAATAGCTTTACTACCTACAACGAAGGCATAAAGGGTGTGGTGGTTTATAATATAAATAATTCACAATACACCGCTTTTGAATTAAGCGACCCCAATCATCCGCCGAATAATTGTTCTGCAATGACGGTTGAAGGGATTATTGCTACCTGTAACTGTGAAGATGCAAATTCTTATAATATAATTACCGGTGAATTAATGGAAGGTGAAGGAGAATACTCTATGAAACCTTACCGAATTGAGCGCCGTAGTAATACTATTGAGGTTTATAATTAAAAACCTCCCCCCTCCTGGTAATAGGGAGGAGCGAGGCGACAAACAAATTAAAATTTCAAAGTAATTCCGGCTAAAAAGTTTGTGGTGGCCTGCGGATAATAGCCCGCACCATCTAAGGTTTGTAAACCTGTAGCAGTATCTGGGTTTTCTACATTAAAAGTGTAGTAATATCCATTAGAAACATATTCTTCTCCCAGGATATTATTTACTAAACCTGTAAAAACAACTTCTTTAAATAAAGGTGCATTTCGCCAGGTATACTGAATATTAAAATCGTTCACAAAATAGGCGTCCAGCTTAGAATTTTCGGCTTCAATATTACTCATATACTGCTCTCCTACATATTTTGAAAGAAGGCTTAATTCTAATCCTTCTGCGGGTAGGTAAGTAATTCGGTTTCCTCCTACTATAGAAGGAGAAAAGGAAATATCTGTATTTCCAAAATCAACTAATTCTCCATTCCAGGTAGAAACAAAATCTACATTTTTATTTCGACTTAAAGCCAGGTTTGGTCTAACAAATATTTTATCTGAAAGCCTAATTACTGCATCTATTTCCAAACCTAAACGATAACTATTTCCGCTATTTTCACGAATAAAAGCGCCAACATCATCAATACCACCAGTAAGTACTAATTGGTTTTGATAATCCATATAATAAAGGTTGGTGTTTAGTTGAACCGATGGTGTATTATGGCGCCACCCTAATTCAAAATCGTTTAATTCTTCGTGTTCAGGTTCGCCGTTTTCGTAGTCGCTGCGGCGTGGTTCCCTATTAGCACGGGCATAAGAAAAATAGAACTGATTTTGATCGTTTAAAGCATAAGTTAATCCGGCTTTAGGATTAAAGAAGGTAAATGAATCATCGACCAGAAATTGAGTACCTTCAGATAACATTCCTTCGGTTTCATAATCAATGGTTCTTACCTGCAGGTCTAAATAAGCCGCGAGTTTTTCTGAAACTGCATACGTGGCTTTTCCGTAGAGATTAAAATCGGTTTTTGTTCCTGTATTTTCATAATACGGCTCATAAGGATCATTATGCCTGGCAAAACGAGTATAAATTACTTCTCCAAAATGATCTCCAATATAACGGTTCCAACCACCGCCAAAAATCACATCCCAATCCTGATCCTGATAATTTAGACTGAAAACGCTTCCGTAGAAATGATTATCCAGCCATTTGGTTCCTACAAGATCTGAGGTGGTTACTTCTTCACCTTCGGCCTGAAAATTCTCCAGCCCAAATTCATTTAAAGTAGCTTCTTCTTCATATTCCTCATAATAACCGCGCCCGTAAGTATAATGAAAAGCAAGGTTAGAAGACCAGTTCTTGTTATACTCCTGATTCCACAATAACTGATAATGATCCTGCTTGTAATTATCGGTTTGATTATCGTAAAATTTAGTATTTCCTTCTTCATCGGTATAAACCCCGGCGGGATTGTAAGTTCTATCATTTTCCAGAGTTTCAGCATCAATTCCGTACCAGGCCTGGTAAGTTCTTTCGCTTCCGCCAAAAGTAATGGCTTTTACTAAGGTGTTTTCGTCTACATAAGTACCCTGTAAGAAATAAGACTTTAAATCACTACTGGCACGATCTATATAGCCGTCACTTTTTATTTGAGAAGCTCGACCTGCAAATTCCCAATGATCGTCTATAAGCCCTGTACTGAATTTCACGGTGTGCTTGTGTGTATTAAAAGAACCGTAGCTATTGGCAATTTCTGCATTTGCTTCTTTGCTATAACCATCGGTTAAAATGTTTAGGCTGGCACCAAAAGCTCCTGCGCCATTTGTAGAAGTTCCCACCCCTCTTTGCAGTTGCAGATTTTCTACAGAAGAGGCAAAATCTCCAAGATTTACCCAAAAAGTTCCAAGACTTTCGGCATCGTTATAAGGAATTCCGTTTATGGTAACATTTGTACTGGTGGGGCCGCTACCTCTAACCCTAATCCCGGTATAACCAACACCTGCCCCAGCATCACTGGTAGTAACCACGTTTGGCATATAATTCATTAACACAGGGATATCCTGCCCCAGGTTTCTATCTTCAATCTCTTCGTTAGTAAGATTGCTGTAGGTAATTGGCGATTTTGCGCTTACCCGCACCGAAGAAAGAAAAACCTCGTCTAAAACCTCCTGTACATCGCTAAGATCTACATCCAGGGTTTTATCCTGATCCAGTTTTACTTTTAAGGTTTTTTGGTTTCCATAGGAAAATACCAGGTTGTACTCACCTTCTTCAAGCTCAAGGCTGTACCTGCCATTCTCATCGGTAGTGGTGCCATCGGCTGGTTCTACGGCATAAACTGCAACTCCTTCAACCGGAGTTGCACCACGGGAAACTGTGCCCTGTAAAGTGTGAGTTTGAGCAACGGCTTGCAATGAAATTAAGCAGAGGCCGGTAAAAAATAATAAAGATTTCATTCGTAATAAATTATTTACGAATAAAAGGGGCTATTATTCTTTGGTTAAAATTAGATAAAAAAAACCCTGAAATTGCCCACCGGTGTTTTGGCATTTTCAGGAGTAACATACGTTTGCGCTACTTGCGCGTGTCCCTTGGCAGCATTACCTGCCCAGGTTCTTTGGGTATGATCTCAGCCACACTTAAGTGGCACCCCTTTGAGATTTGCGGCAAATGTATAAAGCTTTTATGGAATTCCCATAATTTTTGAGCCAATAATTCAGCCCTCTAAACCATTAGCTTAGCAAAGGGCTTCAAATTTAAACAGGTACAAAAATTCTAAGATCCAGGATTAAGCTATTTTCATTTCGTTTAAATGGTGTAATTTTGGTTGTAACAATTTTATGCGAAACACAAAGCAGTCAATAACTTATAAAGTGATTGGCGGATATCTTTTGATAGCCGCTCTGGCAGCACTTGCCGTATGGTTTGTATGGAAACAGGTGGTTGCTTTTAGTGAAGTTTCAGAAAATAACAGCAACAATAATGAGCAATTATTTCTGCTAAGTGATATTACTACCAGTCTTTTTGAAACCGAAAATTTAAGCAGGCAACTTATTCAAACCGGAAATGAAGCCGATTTGGAAAAGTATCAACTTCAAATAGACAGCATTCAACTTGATATCCAAAATTTAAAAAATAGCTATGCTGATAATTCTATGAAAAATGAATTAGACAGTATTGCTGAATTGCTTTCAGACAAAACCTCCAACCTCCAGGAACTTTACAAATTAAGAGAGCAGCAACGTAACCAAAATTATTATTCGCAGGTTTTAAATGAACTTAGAAAAGTAGACCCTTCTTTTAACGATTACAATTATAGGCAACGTTTCTCCAACCTGGAACCGCACCAGCGCAGGTTATTAATTAGGTTGCTGGAATATTCCCGGGAAGATAACGCTGAACAACTCACCAACCGCACCGCCGATTCTATAATTGGTTCGGTTAGAAATGTACTAAGCCAACTGGAGATTGCCAATAGGAGGTTTCAAAACACGGTAGACGAAAAGGAACAACAATTCCTTGAAAACGATATGATTATTAACCAGCAGCTAAGACGTTTGCTGGGAAAAATTGAGCAGGAAGAACGGGAAGCATCTATACAACGCGCCAAAATATCTCAAAATATGATTGAAGAAAGTTCGCAAATCTTCCTTATCGCAGGAATTGTGAGTTTCTTAATTATTTTACTATCACTTATTTTTATAATTCAGGATATTACTAAAAGTCAGCAATACCGAAGAGAATTAGAAGAAGCCAAAGATTTTGCTGAAAGTTTGCTAAAGAAACGTGAGCAATTTATGGCCGCAATTACCCACGATTTACGCTCTCCACTCAACACACTTATTGGCTACACAGATCTAATTGAAAAATCTTCGCTAAATAGCAAGCAATCGCATTATATGGATCAGGTGAAGAAATCCTCTAATTTTATTCTGCATTTAGTAAACGATTTATTGGATCTTTCTAAGCTGGAAGCCGGTAAAATGACTGTGGAAAAACTTCCTTTTAACCCCGCAAAACTTATAAGAGACACCGTTTATAACTCTTTACCGGCAACAAAGAATGAAAAGGTGGAGGTGATCTTTGAAGCTTCAGAAGAAACCGATACCCAGGTGCTTAGTGATCCCTTCAGAATAAAACAAATTATCGCCAACCTCATCACTAATGCCTGTAAATTCACCCACGAAGGAGAAATAAGAGTAGGTATTCATCTTAAAAAAGAAATTGAAGATAGCTATTGTCTAATTATTTCGGTAAAAGACACCGGGATAGGAATTTCCAAAGAAAAACAGGAGGAGATTTTTGAAGAATTTTCACAGGAAAATACAAAAATTGAAAAAGCATATGGCGGTACCGGCTTGGGACTTACAATCACAAAAAGTCTTACCGAATTACTAAAAGGTGATTTAAAGCTTGAAAGTGAGCAGGGACAAGGTAGTGAATTTACAGTTTTTATTCCCGTTAGAAAACTTCCTGTTGAGGCAACAACAACTGCAGAAGTATCAACGATTGCAGAAATGCCAGACCTGAGCGGTAAAACTGCCCTTATTGTTGATGATGAACCATCGCAGCTTTCTTTAACACGGGAATTGCTAAAATCTATGGGAATGCAATGCGACAGTGCCCTAAACGGAAATGACGCACTGAAAAAACTGGAAAATAAAAACTATTCTTTGGTTTTAACCGATATTCAAATGCCAGAAATGGATGGTTTTGATCTTATTAAAAATATCCGGAAAAAATATAAAGTAAGTGAATTACCGGTAATAGCTTTATCTGGCAGGACCGATATTGATGCTGAAACTTATAAACTTGCCGGATTTAATAAAAGCCTTTTAAAACCATATAAACCCGGAAAATTACAACAAAGCATAGCCGAAATTTTTAAACTTGACCTGAAGCAAAAAGTAAATAACAACCTCCAGAATTCTACGAACAACACTTATGATTTGCAGGACATTTATGATTTTTCGGCTGGAGATCAAAAAGCAGTACAAACCATTTTAGAAGCTTTCATAGAAAGTTCCAGATCGCAAATTGAACTTATTGCCATTGCCAGGGAGAAAAACGATGCCAAAGAGGTAGCGCGCCTGGCGCATAAAATGGTGCCTATGTTAAAACAAATAAATGCCAGGCAGCAGGCAGGGCAATTTGAAAGACTGGAACAACAAGAAGTTTTTTCTGATGAAGAATTTCTACAACTAAAAGCTGACATCTTAAATTTAATGGAAGAACTGGAGCAGGAAATTAAAGTTTAATATCGTATTGCTTTAGCTTATTATATAGGGTTTTACGATCTATAGAAAGCAATCTTGCTGCCTTACTTTTATTACCACCAGCTTTCTCCAAAGCGTCTAAAATAAGCTGTTCTTCGTTCTTATTTTTAAATAGACCGTATTCGGTTTCTGTATTAGATTGGGAAGCAGTGGCTATTTCATGAGGCAATACTTTAAGAGGAATCATATCATCTTGCGTTAGCAGTACCGCACGTTTTACCATATTCTTTAACTCTCTTAGGTTTCCGGGCCAGTTATAGTTCTTAAAAGCTTCAATAGCACTTTCGGTAAAACCAATCACATTTTTCTCCAACTCAGCATTGGCTTCTTCCAGAAAATATTCAGCAAAAAGCATTAAATCTTCTTTGCGCTCTTTTAAAGCAGGAACTTTAATAGAGAATTCATTAAGACGGTGATAAAGATCTTCCCTAAACTCCCCTTCTTTCACCGCTTGTGCAAGATCTTCGTTAGTGGCCGTGATCACCCTTATATCTACCTGAATTTCATTATTACTTCCTACCGGTTTTATTTTTCTTTCCTGTAAAGCTCGTAGTAATTGCACCTGAAGTTCATAACTTAGGTTTCCTATTTCATCAAGAAAAAGTGTACCACCGTTTGCAGCTTCAAAATGCCCGGTTTTATCGTTTATAGCACCGGTAAAAGATCCTTTTAAATGACCAAAAAATTCACTGGATGCCAATTCTCTAGGGATAGCACCACAATCTACAGCGATAAAAGGAGCATCAGCACGTTTACTTTGTTTATGGATACTTTTTGCAACCTGTTCTTTTCCGGTTCCACTTTCTCCCATAATTAAAACCGACATATTGGTAGGAGCTACTAATTCTATATAATCACTTAGTTTTAAAGCAGCTTCACTAACACCTTTCACAAAACTTGTCCCTTGCAAAGAATCTGTTTTTTGTGTTTTCTCGGGTCTTTTTTCAACAGTGGGTTGTACTTCTGTATGGGTTAAAGCATTTTTAATTGTTTGTAAAATAGATTCTGGTCTAAATGGTTTGGAAACATAATCGAAAGCACCATTTTTCATAGCTTCTACGGCCATGCTAATTTCAGCATAACTGGTCATGATAATAACCTGCGTACCGGCATTTTCCAACTTTACCTGTTTTAAGATATCAAGACCACTAGTGTCTGGCAATCTTACATCTGAAAGGATAAGGTTAAAAAAATTAGCTTTAAGCTTCTTAAAAGCTTCTAAGCCAGAAAAAACCAATTCAACCTCATAGTCGCGCTTGATTAAAAATGTTTTCAACATAGTCCCAAAAGGAACATCATCTTCAACTATAAGAATTTTTGTCATTGATCTTAATTTAAATCGTCTTGCAAATTTAACAATCTAAAATTCATTGGGTTTAAAATTAGCATAAAAAAAGAGACCTCGTTAAAGGTCTCTATCAATGACAATCTAAATTTTTATTAAAAAGTGTCATTGGGTGGTATCCATTTTCCAGACTACATTAAGTAAATCGTCATAAATCTTTCAGCTTAACTTAAACGGCTAAAAGTGTTAGTTAGCAGGCCCCAATGGTCCTAAAACCGTTCAAGTTTACATTCTACCCTAAATATACAGAATTTTCTACTTACTTTATGTTATTTTCTGGTGCCAAAGGAGTTGGTTTCTCTTAAATTCCAGCTAAAATTTCTTAAAAAAATTTCCGTTGGAAGTTTGTAGGGTAAATATATCCAACGGAAATTTAAGGTTAGTTAGCAAGTAGTTAATCTATTTATCCTCTTTTTCGATCCAATTTCCTTCAGCATCGATGTAAGCTTTTTTCTTTTCACCATCTACATTAAGTGATAGTTTATATACTTTCTTACCCTCTTTTTCTTTCACCCAGGCTTCTTCAGCTACGGCTCCATTCATATCGGTCATTACCGCATCTTTAATTGCTTGCGGAAGTGCCAATACATCAACTTCTTTATAATCGTCTTTTGTTTCCTGAGCTTCTTCTACACTCTCAATTTGTTCCATTTCTTCTGGCTCTTCTACCTGCGCTTGTGCATTTTGACTGAATAAGAACATTCCGGCTGCAGCCATTAAAGTTAATCCTAGCTTTTTCATAATAATAAGGTTTTAAGTTTGTGGTTTAAATATGATAGGTATAAAGGAAGAATTATACCAAAGTCTCATAATATTAACTAACTATCTAACAATAAGCTTTTTACAAAATACGCAATAAATTAATTGGGAATTTGTTATGTAGAAAGCTGGGGTTTTTAAGAGAACATTATGTAGAAATGTAGAATTACCAATTTTATGAAACAAAAAAAGAGACCCTGAGGCCTCTTTTTCTCCGAAAATCTAAATTATACAACAGTATCTTAAGCTGCTATATTTAATATTAATTTAGCGATAATTACATATAAAAAATTGTACCAGTAAAATCCTACAATTTTAATCTATTGAAAATTAACATTTTAAAATTTTATTGTTTTTAGGTTTCCACAAAACCCGGGATATTGTTGTAGAATTTTTCTACACTTATGTAGAAAAATGTCTCACTTATTTTAAAGGATCGTTTCTTCGGGCTTTCTTTTCGGCATTGATCTTTTTCGCTTTTAGGCGTTTTAACTTTGCAGCTTTGCTGGGTTTAGTTTTCTTTCTTGGTTTTGGTTTTTTAATATTCTCCCGAAGTAATTCAAAAAATTTTGCAACTACCAGCTCTTTGTTTTTATGCTGACTTCTACTTTCTTCACTATTGAGAATTAAAAGGTTCTCTTTGGTTAATCGAGTAGCCAGTTTTTTAATTAATCGCGCTTTCTCTTCTTCTAAAAGTCCTTCTGAAGCTTCTAAATCAAAATAAAGTTCCACTTTAGAGGAAGTTTTATTAACGTGCTGCCCGCCGGCACCAGAACTGCGCACGGCTTTAAAACTAAGTTCCCGTGTTATTTGTTGCTCGTCCAAAACAAATTATTTGGCCTGATGAGAGGGTTTTAAAAGATCGGCTACCGTTTTTACCGGGTTAAAGGTCTCTACCGGAACTTCTACAAAAACAGTATTCCAGTAAGCCATACCGCCATTCCATAAGCCGGGGCGCTCCAGGGCTTTTAGAGGTTTGCCATCTTTGGTTTTAACTGCAATAAAACTCATATTTTCATCTACATAATTATTAAGATCAAAACTTTCTCCTTTATGGTTTTTAAGGCTACACGCTATATCTACCGGATTAAAATGTGTAGAATTATTTAGAATCTCTAATTGCTCTGAATTATTTTTATCTATTTGCGCACCTTCAATAATTTGAAGCGAGATCTCTCCATCTTCATTTTTAACCAAGAAAGGTCCGCCGCCGGGTTCACCTTCATTTTTCACCATTCCGCAAACTCTTAATGGGCGGTCTAATTTTTTACACAAATATTGCGTTTTTTCTTCCCCCGTAAATTTGTTAAAAGATGAAGTTACCTTTACAAACAGTTCATTCTCCAAAAATTCAGCAATCTCATCTAATTTAGCTTCAGAATTATTCCCACCGTCAAGGTTTTGCATATATTCAAAAACCTGATTTTGTAGCGCTATTAATTTACCACCCAACATTTTTTTCATTTCTACCACTTTTGGCAAATTGGTATTAACGACCACGTTATCTATGTTTTTAACAAAAATAAGATCGGCTTTTTGTTTATTCAGGTTTTCTATTAATGCTCCGTGCCCGCCCGGTCTAAAGAAAATCCTGTTATCTTCGTCTCTAAAGGGACTATTATCCTTATCTACCGCAATAGTATCGGTTTTTGGATCCTGGTAAGAATAAGAGATTTCAAATTTAGTGTGATTAGCCTCCTCTACTCTTTCTTTAATGTTCTCAAATTCTTCTTCAAAATTCTCTTTATCACCTTTAGCTACAGTAAAATGTAGTTCTGTGACGCCGTTTACCGAAAGATATTTCGCCGCACTATGCAAATGCTCTTCAAAAGCGGTAGCGGTATAATCGTTATACTGGTGGAATGGAACCAAACCTTTTGGCAAGTCGCTTAACCCAAGTCCGTTTTCATACAACATGGTTTTCACCAAAATTAAATGTCGTTCGTCATTAGATTTTTCTGAAAAATCTGGGTGATTTTCTTTGGCTTTTTTGGAAGCGGATTTATAAAATGGAAGTTTATCCATTTTCTCAAAAAACAACTGAAGGTTTTTATCATCCTTACTGTCTAAATAATCGCGTAAGCTTGTTTTTTCAGGATCAAATTCATCTGCAAAATTGTGAAATGCCTTAAACATTCGCGTTGCAGCACCAGAAGCGGGCACGAATTTTAAAAGGTCTAAATGCTCCTTTTTATCTTCAAATGTTTGAATATATTTTTTCTGATCTTCTACTGAATAGGCAAAAATGCCATTCCCTACGGTTGCCGCCTGTTGAATATCTACTTTTATATTTCCTCTTTCAAATATCTGGATTTGTCTTTCAACCTCCTGGGTTGATAATCCTTTTTCCTCAATTTGCAAGATGTCTATTTCGCTAAACTCCACGTCTATTTGTTTTTTAAAAGTTCGTCTATTTTCTTTACCGCAGTTTTAAAACGTTCCTCTAAATCTCCTTTTAGAATCACGTAAGGTTTTTTACTATTTTTAAGAGCAGCTTCAAACCTTTTAAACATCCCAATACGGTCTTCTGGTTTATCCCGAAGGTCATCGGGCGTCCACGGTACGTCAATATACGTTAAAAAGTAGAGATCGTAAATGTTGTTTAACGCATGTTTAAGAAGTTGAGGATCGCAAAACCCTTCGTAATAGGCTTCAGAATAAACCTTTAGCTCTAAAAGATCAGTATCGCTAATTAGGAGTTTATTAGCTTTTTTAGTGAGTACATTTTCACGTTTCATTTGGCCTTCGGCAATGGGAATCATATCTTTTGGTTCGCAAACTCTTTGCTCATTATCCCATTTCTCCTGAAGATAATCCCGCATAAATTCTTCTACCCAAAGTGTGTTATAATGTTTTGCCAGCATTTCTGCCAGGGTGGTTTTTCCCGTAGATTCTGGTCCAAAAAGAACCACTTTTAAGACGGACGAAGGTCGTTGCGCAAGTTTTTCTGCCATGCTTTATAGCCGTATATAGCGATTATAGTAAAAACAAAATATTGAAGTGCCGTTAAAGTAAAACCTTTATAAAAATAGAGTGGCACAGAAATAACATCGCCAATAATCCAGAAAATCCAGTTTTCAATCTTTCTATTGGCCATTTGCCACATTCCCACGAAGAAAATAGCAGTTGTAAACGTGTCTACATAGGCCGTCCAGTTGTTCCATTTATCAAAATACTCGTAAACAGCGAATACAAAAAGCAAGGTCGCAATAAAAATAAACAGACTTTGCCAATTTTCCTTTCTGGTAGTATTGGTTATGGGTGTATAATGTTCTTTATCTACTTTTCTTGTCCAAATATACCAACCATAAATGCTCATAGAAAAATAATAGGCGTTAATCATCATATCTCCCAACAATTCCCATTGCCAGAGTAAATAAACAAATATCATAGTACTTATAATCCCGGTGGGATAAACCAGAATATTATTTTGCTTGGAATAAATGACCGAAAGAAAACCGAAAATTACCGCAATTACTTCCAGGATAATAAATAAAGTAGAATACCCGTAATACTGATCGAAGAAAAAATCAAAAATCGGCTGCATAGTCGCTAAGATCAGATTTTACAATTTTTATATAGATAAGTCCGCGGTCTATAGCTTCAAATACCTCTTTTATTTCTGAATTCAATAAATTCATCACCTCATCATACTCTCCATAAACCTGGGTGCTTAACGGATTTTCTTTTATTATTAATCCTGAATCCCTTAATTTTTTAATGAAATCTATGATTTTTGGTTCAAAATCGTCCTGCAACGGACTTAATGTTAATTCTACTGAAATTTTCATGATTGAAATTTTACCCACGAATATTTTGCTGGAATTTCCGTGGAAGCCAAATTTAAAGATTTGAAATTAGTATTGTGGCTTCAACTAACAAATTGTGAAGCTGTGCTTATTTGGACTACCAAAAACTAGATTCTGAATAAATTCAGACTGACGTTTACTAATTTTCAAATTGTGTTCCCATAACGATCATATCAGCTCCTGCTCTGTAGGCATTTTCCTGTTGTTCTAAACTTCGAATTCCGCCACCTACAATCAAAGGAATATTTAATGCTTTTTTTACTTCAGTAATAATTTTTTCGGAAACCGGAAAATCAGCTCCACTTCCTGCTTCCAGGTAAATAAGTTTTTTTCCCGAAAATTCTCCCGCTAAGGCTGTATTAATAATAGTTTCTACCTGGGATTGTAGAATTGGCTTTGTACGGCTTACTCGCTGCACAGCGCTTTCTTTCCCACCGTCAATTAGAATATAGGCCGTTGGAATAATTTCCAGTTTGCTATTTTTTAATTTTTCTACAGATTTCACCTGTTGCTCTATTAAATACTCAGGATTTCTTCCGGAAAGGAGGCTTAAAAAAAGTAATGCATCTGCTGTTTCTGTAATTTGTGAATAATCTCCCGGAAACAGAATAACAGGCAAATCGGTTTCAGCTTTAATCGCTTTTACGGTTTTTTCGGTTTTAAAATTTTCCACCTTGCTACCGCCTACAAAAATATGGGTAGTTTGTTTTGGTAATTTTTCCAGGTATAATTTTGTTTCCGCTTCTATAAATTTATCGGGATCTATTAAAATGGCGAGTAGTTTTTTTCCATTGGTCGCAGCCTGGAAAATTTCAGCATAAAAATTCCGCATTAACTTTGGACTTTTTTCGAGTCTTCCCAGCCATACACGCAGGTAAAACCTTCAAATTCCAAAAAATTCATCTCGTAAAAAGACTCTTTTCCTTTAAAGTTCACTTTCGCGGTAGTTTCGGCATCATCAAAATCAAAATCGGTCACATTTATGTGCTGTAAAAACCCAAGACCCGGTTCCGCAAACATTTTATAAATAGATTCTTTAGCACCCCAAACAATAGTGAGCTTTCTTATTAAAGCCTCTTCGTTTGCAACAGTATGATATTCACTAAGTGGTGTGAATTTATTGGCAATTTTGAGAATTTTATCGCGGCGTTTTTCAATATCTATTCCCACCTTTTCATCACTTAAAATAATAGCCGTAAAGTTAAAAGAATGGGTAATAGAGATATTCTTACCATTTTTTAAATGCGGTTTTCCTAAATCGTCATAAAATAAATCGTGATCTACATAGCCCGCTTCGGCCATTAAATGACGAATACTCATAAAACCACGACGGTGAATTTCAGATTTCATTCCCTTTACGCGATTTTGGCAATGTTCGGTTAATTCTATCCCTTCGCTAAGTTCTTTAAAAGGTTCTTCTACCTTCCAAATGAATACTTTAGTATGCGGGTTTACTGTTATTGTTTTGTAAAGTGGCATGTAGGTTTGTTATAGATTCCTTATTTTTGCGCAAGAAAAAATTGCTAATATTCAAATATAATAATATGTCGACTAAAACAGTGCCGTATACCGCTTATAAAGTTAAGGATATTTCCCTTGCCGATTGGGGAAGGAAGGAGATAGAACTCGCCGAAGCTGAAATGCCGGGATTAATGTCCCTGCGTGAAGAATATAAAAACGAACAACCCTTAAAAGGAGCCAGAATTGCCGGATGTCTTCACATGACCGTGCAAACTGCAGTACTTATTGAAACGCTTATTTCTTTAGGTGCCGATGTAACCTGGAGCTCCTGTAATATTTTCTCTACACAAGATCACGCTGCTGCTGCAATTGCTGCTGCAGGAATCCCGGTTTATGCCTGGAAAGGAATGACTGAAGAAGAATTTAACTGGTGTATTGAGCAAACCCTGTTTTTTGGAGAAGAACGCGAACCTTTAAATATGATTCTTGATGATGGTGGCGATCTTACCAATATGGTTTTTGATAAGTACCCGGAGCTTGCTGAAGGAATCCGTGGACTTTCAGAAGAAACCACCACTGGTGTTCATAGACTTTACGAAAGAATGAAAAACGGAACTTTGGTAATGCCGGCAATTAACGTAAACGACTCGGTTACCAAATCTAAGTTTGACAATAAATATGGATGTCGCGAGAGTGCAGTTGATGCTATTCGCCGCGCTACCGATGTTATGCTTGCAGGAAAACGCGTTGTAGTTTGTGGTTATGGAGATGTTGGTAAAGGTACTGCTGCTTCATTTAAAGGCGCGGGATCTATTGTAACTGTTACTGAAATTGATCCTATTTGTGCTTTACAAGCTGCAATGGACGGTTTTGAAGTAAAAAAATTGGAAACTGTTTTACCAAAGGCTGATATTGTAATTACCACTACCGGAAACAAAGATATCGTTAGAGGTGAACATTTTGAAGCGATGAAAGACAAAACCATAGTTTGTAATATTGGACATTTTGACAACGAAATTGATGTTGCCTGGCTGAATAACAACCACGGTGATTCTAAAGATGAAATCAAGCCACAGGTTGATAAATATACCATAGACGGAAAAGATATTATTCTTTTAGCTGAAGGGCGATTGGTAAATCTTGGTTGCGCCACTGGCCACCCAAGTTTTGTAATGAGTAACTCATTTACAAACCAAACTTTAGCTCAAATTGAACTTTGGAAAAATTCTGATAAATACGAAAATGAAGTTTATATGCTACCTAAGCATTTAGACGAAAAGGTTGCCAAACTTCATCTTGAAAAAATTGGAGTAGAATTAACCGAACTTAAAGATTACCAGGCTAAATATATTGGCGT
>NZ_CAXAVR010000041.1:0-21289 GCF_963972535.1 uncultured Salegentibacter sp. | reverse complement strand
GCGCCAGCATATTTTCACTAAGCACACGAACAGTTCCATTGAGATAATCTACAATTCTAGCTTTATTTCCACCGGTTTGATTCATTCTTAAAACCGAAGAACCCTGGGATTCGGGGCTAACATTTACATTTCGGTACCTGCCAACAGCAGAATCAAAATTCATAAAACTCACGTAGAAAGGAGTTCCTGCCTGTAAAGGTTGGTCTACCCTAATAATGGATCCACTAAAAAATGGAAGCCGAACCAGCTCCCCAGATTTATAATTTTTATTGAATTCTTTAGGTTCTACCTCCCTATAAGTTTTCTCTTTGGTTTTATAATTCTGAAGGCTCAAACTCGAAGGCACATTCGCTTTTAAATTGTAAGTAGACGAGTCTAAAAATGTAATGGTCATTGTTACATTTAAGGCCTGTGACATCGTGGTATCGGCCACTACTTTAAAAGGGGCGCTGCCATAAGCATCTATACGTTGATATTCACCTTCCTTTAAATACTGAGTATAAAACTGAAGTTCTTCTACCACCTCTTCGTTATGCGACCGCGATCTTAAGATCGTCATCGCGGTATTCACCTTATCTGAAGTCCCACCCCAGTTAAAAGTTAAACTGGTATTACTGGTGAAAAACGGATTTTGATCGTCTTTTATTGAAATGGAATTCCCTAGGTTATAGACAGGTAATTTCCTTACGTTGTTATAATAGGCCACCGCCAAACTAATTCCTACCGAAAGTAGAATTAACTTCCAGTAACTTATCACTTTAAGCACAAAACCCTTAAAATCAAAGGTTGAGCCTACATCTGATATGTGATCATCTTCGTGCGCCATTAAATCCTGCTAAATAATAAGATTGTAGTTGTAATAAATGATAATATGGTAACTCCGGTTCTAAATATTTCGAGTCCTGTTGTTCCCAGTCCCAATGCTTTTTGCGGTAATGCATTCACCAAAATAAGGTCGTTGGGCTGAATGTAATAATACTCACTTTTGGTAGCATCAATATCGGTTAGGTCTATAAGATGAACTTTTTCGCCCTCGGGATATTGCCTTATAATTTTCACATTTTCCATATCGCCATATTCGGTAATTCCACCGGCATTGGCTACGGCTTCCATTATGGTTACCTTTTCTTTATAAATTACCTGGCTTCCGGTTCCTATTTCGCCCAGGGTGGTATACCTGATTCCCGCGAGCTTGACGGTTACAAAAATATTGGCTTCTTCCCTAAAATAATTCTCCAGTAAAAGACCTTCAATTTTTTCCCTTATCTCCCTTTCGGTATATCCTAACACATTAACCTCGCCAAGAGTGGGCACGCGAATATTCCCGTGATCGTCTACCGTAAAACCGTCAAAAAATACCGCTTCTTCGGTAGTAGCATTAGGATTTGCTTCTCCCACAGGGTTAAACATCCCAACTAATTCCTGGTCCAGGGCTTTTACCCGAATACTTAAAAGGTCACCGGTTTGTATACGATATGGTTTTTTAAGCTGTTGAATTCGAATAACACTATCCAGCTTTTCGTCGTTATCTTGAAGATAAGTAGTTTTTTTAGTAGAAATACAGGACGAGAAACTTAAAACTCCCGCCAGTAAGATTAGAATTAAATAGTATCTCTTCAGCATATTTCACTATAGATTCGGGACATCAGGATAAAATAACCCGACCAATGCACATTTATGCTTTCGGGCACCATCCTAATTTAGATAGTTTTAACAAATATAGTTTTTGTAGGCTAATAATAAAATTAAGTCGCAATTTTCCTTTTATTTTGCACAAAACTCAAGTCTGTGAATTATTTAAGTGTAGAAAATATTGCCAAAGCCTACGGGGAACATGTATTATTCGAAGATATTTCATTCGGAATAAATGAAGGCCAAAAAGTAGGATTTATCGCCAAAAACGGAACCGGAAAAACTTCCCTCCTAAATATCCTGGCGGGCTCCGATTCGCCAGATGCCGGGAAAGTGGTGTATAGAAAGGATATTACCACCGCTTTTCTTCCGCAGGAACCTAATTTAGATCCTAATTTAACGGTAGAAGAAACCATATTTTCTTCAGATAATGAAATTCTGAATATTATAAACCGATACGAAAAAGCGCTTAAAAATCCCGATGATGCTGATGCTTATCAGAAAGCTTTTGAAGAAATGGATGCCGCTCAGGCCTGGGATTTTGAAACCCAGTACAAACAAATTCTGTTTAAACTGAAGCTAGATGATCTTTCTAAAGAGGTGAAATACCTTTCCGGTGGACAAAAAAAGCGATTGGCCCTTACGGTTATGCTGCTACAAAAGCCAAATTTCATCATTATGGATGAGCCAACCAACCACCTGGATCTGGATATGATAGAGTGGCTGGAAGAATATTTTAAAAAAGAGAATTTTACTATTTTTATGGTAACCCACGACAGGTATTTCCTAGAAAGGGTTTGTAATGAAATTGTGGAATTAGATCACGGACAGTTATACACCTACAAAGGAAATTACGGCTATTATCTTGATAAAAAAGATGCGCGAATGGCGCAGGAAGCCACAAATACCGAAAAAGCTAAACAGCTTTACAAAAAAGAACTGGATTGGATGCGCCGTCAACCCAAAGCGCGTACCACCAAATCTAAATCCAGGATAGACGATTTCCAGGATATAAAAGATCGGGCCCACAAACGCCGGCAGGATCACGAAATTCAGCTGGAACTCAATATGGAGCGCATGGGCAGTAAAATCGTAGAACTACATAATATTGGGAAGTCTTTTGAAGATAATGAGTTACTGAAAAATTTCAGCTATAATTTTAAACGCGGCGAACGTATTGGAATTATTGGCAAAAACGGAACCGGAAAATCTACTTTTCTAAACATTCTCACCGGAGCGATAAAACCCGATAACGGAAAAGTAGTTATAGGCGAAACTATAAAATTCGGTTATTACACCCAGGCAGGAATCACTATTAAACCAGGGCAGAAAGTTATTGAAGTAATTCGGGAATTTGGAGAATATATTCCTCTGAAAAAAGGTCGGCAAATTTCAGCGCAGCAACTTTTAGAGCGCTTTTTATTCGATCGTAAAAAGCAATACGATTTTGTTGAAAAATTAAGTGGGGGTGAACGAAAAAGGCTTTACCTGTGTACAGTGCTTATACAAAATCCTAACTTTCTAATTCTGGATGAACCTACCAACGATCTTGATATCGTAACGCTAAACGTGCTAGAGAGCTTCCTGCTGGACTTTCCGGGTTGTTTGGTAGTGGTTTCCCACGACAGGTATTTTATGGATAAGATCGTAGATCACCTGTTCGTATTCCAGGGTAATGCCGAAGTTCAGGATTTCCCCGGCAATTATAGCGATTATCGGGAATATGAAGAAAGTGCATCTGCGGAAGTTAAAGAGGAAACCCAATCTACCAACCAGAAAGACAATAAAAAAGACTGGAAAAAGACGAGCTCGGGCAGTAAGTTAAGTTACAACGAACAGAAGGAATTCGGAAAACTGGAAAAAGAAATCGCCAGACTCGAGAAGAAAAAAGAGGAAATTCAGCAGAAATTCCTGCAAGACCTCAGCGGAGAAAAAGTTGCCGAAAATTCAGTTGAACTTAAAAAAATAGAAGTTCAAATAGAAGAAAAAACCGAACGCTGGTTTGAACTTGGCGCGAAAGCGGAGTAGGTTTCAGTTGGCAGTTTTTAGTTGGCAGTGGGTAGGAGTTTGGGCTATGCACTTGCCTCACTATTGGGGTGTTTGTCATAACTGTAAATGATTTTAAAAAGCAGGCATTAGAACTCAATGCGACCAATTGAGAAAAGAAATTTATTTATTATTAGTCAGAAAGTGCTTTAATTCGTCATCCTGAATTTATTTCAGGATCTAAGATGAGATAGTCAAATCACGTTGGAAGCTGAAACCAGTCCAGCTTGAAGAAGGAAGTAATACGCGCCAGACTAACTAAATTATGAACTGAAATTTGCAGTTAAAAGCTTACATAAAATTCCTTTTAAAATCCCAGAATCAACACGGGTTACACTCACCTTTTGTATATGATTTGGTGACGAATTGTTTTTATGATAAAATGAAATACAAGGAATATAAGCTATTAAAGCAATACCGAAAAGATCTTCTGAAAAATAATACTACTATTCAGGTGACCGACTTTGGTGCGGGTAGCAAGGTATTTACCTCCAACCGCCGTACCGTTTCGGCGATTGCTAAAAATGTGGGAATTCCAAAGAAAAGAGCCAGGTTTTTATTTCGTTTGGTTAATTATTTAGGTTGTAAAAATAATCTTGAATTAGGTACTTCCCTGGGAATTGGTGCCTCTGCTCTGGCTGCAAATAAGAAAAATAACTTAATCAGCATTGAAGGTTGCCCACAAACCGCTGATGTGGCGCGGGAACAATTGAAAAAATTCGGTATTAAAAATGTAAACCTTATTGTTGGGGAGTTTGAAGAAATTCTTTCTAAAATTGTGACCCCACCTGAGGAAAAAAGTAAAACCGAAGGCTCAAAAGATTTACAACGAACAACAAACAATAAACAACAAACAACCTTCGATCTTATATATTTCGACGGGCATCACACCAAGGAAGCTACTTTAAAATATTTCCATCAATTATTACCCACCGCTCATAATAATTCAGTTTTTGTGTTAGATGATATTCACTGGTCGCCGGGGATGAAGGCTGCCTGGAAGGAAATTAAAGCGCATCCCCAGGTAAGAGTAACGATTGACACCTTTTTCCTGGGACTCGTATTTTTCAGGAAAGAACAGGCAAGACAGCATTTTAAAATCAGGTTGTAACAAAAAGTAAAAATAGGCGTCCTATAAGCACAAAATTTTTTCTGCATGAGTAAAGTCATTGAAATCAGGCAAATTACCAGGGATTTTCCGTTAGGAAATGAAATCGTAAAAGTTTTAAAAGGAATCGATCTCGATATAGATCGTGGTGAATATGTTGCAATTATGGGGCCTTCCGGTTCCGGAAAATCTACTTTAATGAACTTATTGGGCTGCCTGGATACACCAACTTCCGGAACCTATATCCTTAATGGAAAAGATGCGAGCCAAATGGGTGACGATGAACTTGCCGAAATCAGAAATAAAGAGATCGGTTTTGTTTTTCAGACCTTTAACCTGCTCCCCAGGACTACCGCATTAGAAAATGTTGCTTTACCAATGATCTATGCCGGTTACAATAAAGCCGACCGAAAAAAACGTGCGGAGGAAGTACTTACTAATGTTGGTTTAGGAGATAGAATGGACCACAAGCCTAATCAACTTTCGGGAGGGCAGCGTCAAAGAGTAGCCGTTGGAAGAGCTTTGGTGAACAAACCTTCTATAATTCTTGCCGATGAACCTACCGGAAACCTGGATTCAAAAACTTCATTAGAAATTATGAATCTTTTTGATGAAATTCACGCTGCGGGAAATACCGTAATTTTGGTTACTCACGAAGAGGAGGTTGCAGACCACGCCCACCGGGTAATTCGTCTTCGAGATGGAATGGTAGAAAGTGATGAACGAAAAGAGGTTATTAGCCAATAAGCGGTTATCCGGATAAATTTCTTTCCAAAATTCTCTAAATCAGATTTTTTCATCTGACTCAAAAAAGGTTTCATAAAAGCCAGACTTCTGCATTTTTCAGAAATTACCAAGGTGTTTTCTGGAATTACAATGGGGCTGATTTCCACATCCGGAAGCTTCACATAAAGAGGATTATTCTTAACTTTGAAATCTAAATAATCATCAAAATGAAGCATAAATTTGGAATTTTACTGCTTGCACTTGCAAGCATTTTTATTTCCTGTAATGACCAGGAAAAAGAAGCGCATACTAACCAGGAACAAACCGAAACCAAAGAGAATAGTTCTGTTAAAGTAGATGAATTCGCAGATATTAAGATTCTTAGGTACGAAATACCGGGATGGGAAAATCTGGATCTCAAAGAGCAAAAATTAGTTTATTATCTAACCCAGGCAGGCCTTGCCGGAAGAGATATTATTTGGGCTCAAAACTACAAACACAATCTAAAGATTAGAAAAGCTTTAGAGAATGTGTATGCTAATTACGAAGGCGACAAAGATTCGGAAGATTGGAAAGCTTTTGAAACCTACCTGAAACGAATTTGGTTTTCCAACGGCATTCATCATCATTATTCTAACAATAAGATCAAGCCTGATTTTGATAAAGAATACCTTGAAACATTATTATCAGAAACCAATACCGAACTTAGTGGAGAGCCTTTAGAAGTTATTTTTAACGATAAGGATGCGAAAAAAGTAAACTTAGATGAAGCCGAAGGTTTACTTTCGGGATCTGCCACCAATTTTTACGGAGCGGATGTTACCGCTGCTGAAGTTGAAGAATTTTATGCAAATAAAAAATCACCTAATCCCGATAAACCGCTTTCTTTCGGTCTCAATTCTAAACTTGTTAAGGAAAATGGCCAATTAAAGGAACAGGTTTACAAAGTTGACGGCCTATATGGTAATGCAATTTCTGAAATTATCAAATGGTTAGAAAAAGCTGAAGCGGTTGCCGAAAACGAAAAACAAGCTAATGCTTTAGGACTTCTCATAGAATATTATAAAACCGGAGATCTTGAAGTTTGGGACGATTATAATGTTGCCTGGGTTGAAGCCACAGAGGGAAATATTGATTATATCAACGGATTTATCGAAGTCTATAATGATCCATTAGGCTACCGCGGTTCTTATGAGAATATTGTGCAGATAAAAGATTTCGATATGTCTGAAAAAATGAAAGTTTTGGAAGATAATGTGCAATGGTTTGAAGACAACGCGCCTATCATGGATGATCACAAAAAAGAAGAAGTAGTTGGCGTAACCTACAAAACCGTGATTGTTGCAGGGGAAGCCGGAGATGCTTCACCGAGCACGCCCATTGGTGTAAATCTTCCTAATGCAAACTGGATAAGACAGGAACACGGAAGTAAATCGGTTTCTCTGGGTAATATTATTAACGCCTATAGCAAAGCTGGCGGAAGCGAAAAACTTAAAGAGTTCTCTCACGATGAGGAAGAGATTGAGTTAAGTGAGCAATACGGCGAACAGGCCGATAAATTACATACTGCACTTCACGAAGTAGTGGGCCACGCATCAGGTAAAATCAACCAGGGAGTTGGCCAGACCAAAGAAACCTTAAAAAGTTATGCCTCTACTATGGAAGAAGGTCGTGCTGATTTGGTGGGACTTTATTATCTAATGGATCCAAAATTAGAAGAATTAGGGTTAACTGATGATCATACGAAGCTGGGAAAAGCGGCTTATAACGATTATATCAGGAATGGAATGCTGGGTCAATTAACCAGGATCGAGATGGGCGAAGACATTGAAGAATCTCATATGAGAAACAGGATGTGGGTAAGTTCCTGGGTTATTGAAAAAGGGAAAGAAGATGGAGTGATCGAAAAAGTTAAAAAAGAGGGAAAAACTTATTACGACATAAAAGATTACCAGAAACTTAGAGAACTTTTTGGAGAGTTATTACGTGAAACTCAAAGAATTAAATCTGAAGGTGATTACGAAGCTGCCAAAAACCTTGTAGAAAATTATGGTGTAAAAGTAGATCAGGAAATTCACAAAGAAGTTTTAGAACGAAATGCAGTCTTTAAGTCAGCGCCTTACAGCGGTTTTGTAAATCCTGAGCTAGTAACCGAAACGGACGAAAATGGTGAAATTACGACTATTAAGGTAACTCAGCCCGAAAGCTTTGAAAGTCAAATGCTGGAGTATTCAAAGAAATATAGCTTTTTAAAGGAAGACGCCGGAGCGGAATAAACAACTTCGGAACAAGCTCACGAATCATTATTATTGAAAAATATAATTTGATTTCGAGGCAAGCCTCGGAGCATTTAATCTCGATTATCGAGTAATTGAATTATCATAAAAATTATTAAGAAACGAAAATTTCAATTTCCTTCTTCAATTTTTCTGTAAAATCTAAAGCCACGAATACAATATGTTTTCGTGGCTTTTTTATTAGAAAAATATTCAAGACGCTTATTTGAAATATCTGTTCTAAAAAATTCAATTTATACTTTCTTAACGAATTTGGTCAAAATAACAATTTGTTGTCCTTCTACCTTTCCTTCAATTTGTTCTGCATTGTTGTGTACTAGAGAAACCCTACGCACAGCCGTTCCGCGTTTAGCGGTTAAACTACTGCCTTTCACATTTAAATCTTTAGTAAGCACCACGGTGTCACCGGCTTCGATTACTGCACCATTACTGTCTTTATGAATAAATTCCGGTGTAGTGTTTTCTTCGGAAATCAACTGGGATTTGGCAAAAGCTTTTAACTCGTCTTCCATATACATCATATCAAGCAAATCCTGAGGCCAGCCTTCGGCTTTTAATTTTGTCAGCATTTGAAAAGCGGTTACCTGAACAGCAGGAACTGTACTCCACATAGAATCGTTTAAACAACGCCAGTGATTTACCTCAACTTTATCAAGATCTTCCAGCTGTTCGGTGCAAACCTGGCATGCCATAAAACTTCCATCAGTAACTTCGCCCGGGAAATTTTCAAGACTAAAAACCTGTAAATTATCTGTAGCGCTACAAAGTTCGCAGGTACTATCGCTGCGTTCTCTTAATTCTTTTTCTAAATTCATTCTTGATTTTTGAAGTCGCGAAGATAGGATATTATAAACCTGAGCTGATATTTTTATTACAAAAAGGCTGGCAAACCTTTAAAAATCCCTTTCTTTATTCCTTTGCTTCTTCAATATATTGATTCACCCGTTCTTCCAAAATAGGAAGTGTAACCACTCCCTGCTCTAAAATCACTTCGTGGAAATCCCGAATATCAAAATCGGAACCAAGGGCTTCTTCAGCCTTTTTTCGCAATTCCCTGATTTTAATCTCGCCAATTTTATAGGAAACAGCCTGGCCAGGCCAGGAAATATAGCGATCTACTTCAGTGTTGATATTATGCATAGAAAGTGCGGTATTCTTCTCGAAGTATGCTACCGCTTCTTCTCTGCTCCAACCCATCGCGTGAATTCCGGTATCGATTACCAATCGGCAGGCACGCCATTGCTCATAGGTAAGTTTTCCAAAAAGCTCATAAGGTGTAGTATAAATTCCCATATCTTCAGCTAGGAACTCAGAATACAAGCCCCAACCTTCTCCATAAGCCGATAAATACATATTTCTACGGAATTTTGGAATACTGTCGCCCAATTCGGCATTTAACGCATTTTGTAAATGATGTCCCGGCACCGCTTCATGGGCGGTTAAAGAAGGTAAAACATACAAGGGACGATTAGATAAATTATAAGTATTCACCCAATAATAGCCCGGCTGAGTTTCATTTGAGGCGCCAATATAACGCCCGGTGGTATATTTTGGAGCAATAGCATCAGGAACTTTCGCCACGCCGTAAGGTTTTCTAGGTAAGGTTTTAAAATAAGCGGGAAGTTTAGCATCAATACGCTTAGCAATATCCCGTGCTTCCATTAATAATTCTTCACCGGTTTTAGCATAAAATTGCTCATCGGTTCTTAAGAAATGAATGAATTCCTCGAAACTGCCCTCAAATTCGACTTCGGCAATTATTTTTTTCATTTCTGAATTAATCCGTGCTACTTCCTCTAAACCAATTTGATGAATTTCTTCTGCCGTTAAATCTAAAGTGGTATAATAATCCAATCGATTTTGATAATATTCCCTCCCATTTGGAATTTCAGAAACTCCCAAACTTGTTCGTGTATTTGGTAGATATTCAGTTTCGAAAAATGTCTTTATTCTTTTAAACTGCGGAATTACATTATTTGAAATCGCATTTTCAGCCGCCGATAAAACAGAATCCCTTTGTTTTTCCGAAAGCGTTTTGGGAAGATTTTCAAAAGGTTCATAAAAATAACTTTCTTTTGGATCTTCCACGATCTGGTCGTTATAAGTAGATTCGTAACCCTCAAAAATCACCCGTGGCTGTGTATTCCCTTTCTTTAATCCTTCACGCAATAACACGAAATGTTGATCTACATAAGTAGGAATCGCATTTAACTTATTCAAATATGCTTTTACCTGATTATAATTATTTAAATCTCTAACCTGGTAAGCAAGGCTTAAATGAAATCCCGAATCTGAAAGCAACGGATTTAAATAAGCTTCATATTTATAGCGATCTACAGTTTCCTGAAGTTTAAATTTTAGCATTTTCAGAGAAATCTGTTCGGTTTCATTTAAAGAATCGGTTTTTATTTCCTGTAGCTGCTCCAACTGCTTCTCAGCAAATTCTGACTCTTCTTTGTAATATTTCTCGGTATATAATCCCAAAGGAAATTCTTCGCGATCGTAGGCTTTGTAATCTTCTATTTTACTTATGATGGAGTCTAATTTTTCTGAATCTTCCTGGGCAGATAAAAAGGAAATACTTAAAAAAACGAGGGCAATGCTGAAAAGTTTTTTCATAAAAAAGTAGAATTTTCAATAAATATAAGGTTTCTGAAGAAATGTTTTTTTAGTCGTTAGTTAATAGTTTTTAGACCTTAGGTTTTATAAAACTACGGTCTTTAGAACAAGTTGAGAGAGATTGCTTCAGTCATTCCTCCTTCGCAATGACACCAATTTTGATAGAATAAGTATTTTCTTCCACGCATTATGAATCTCCTATATTATCTTATAATATTCGATCATCATTTCTACTAGTCATTACGAGCGACGAAGGAGCGTGGTAATCTTTTATTTAGAAGTTTTTCCCAAGATTTGAAAAGATTGCTTCAGTTGTTCCTTATTCGCAATGACGTGCGTTTTTGAAGGTCTTGCCACGAATACACGAATATTTTTAGTCAATAGTCTGTAGTTGTTAGGCGTTAGATATAATCTAGCTATAGACTAAAGTCTACCGATTAAGTCGAGAGATTGCTTCAGTCATTCTTCCTTCGCAATGACGTGCCTGGATGATGTTGTAAGAATACACGAGTATTCTACTAACACTAATTGTGAATTGGTGATCTTAAATAATTAATTCCCAATAATCCTCGTGCCTAATTGCGATAATAACTCCTTTGCATTACCACGCGTTTTTTCGGTTTCTATGGCTTTAATTTCACCATTTTCCTCAATCAGTTTATAGCTAAACGCAAAGTCGGCATCTGCCCTGGCTATAGGACTTAAAGTCCCAAAACGAAGATCGTTAAAATAAATTTCTCCATCTCTTTTTGAAATCGTGTACCAACCTTCTGAAATATCGATAAGCCGTTTTACATTTCGTTTTTCGCTCCAGTCGCCAAGGAATTGATGGTTTTTAGGATGTTCTACAAATTCTATTGGTTGTGTATCAAAAATTGAATAGTTCCCAATTAAATATGCATCATCAATCTCCACATTAGCCGACCATAAAACAGCATTTAGCGGGGCCGGTTTGGTTTCAATTTTATAATAGGCAATACCCTGATCTTCTAATGCTTCAGTAAACTTATCAAACGTGTAAAGTTTTAAGGCCGGGGTAATAACCAACAAATAGATACTACTTATTAAGAGGCCAAGGTTATTTAATTTTCTCCTTTTTTTAGTTCCTTTTGCTTGTCGCATCGCCAGGATTAAGAACACTAAAAATGGCAAAGTGTATAAAGGGTCTATTACAAAAATGTTCTTATACGCCAAACGGACTTCTAAAGGCCAAAATAACTGTGTGCCCCAGGTTGTATGAGAATCCAGAAGCGGATGCGTGAAAAAGCCCCAAAACATCAACCAGGACCAATTTTGCCAGGTTGCAATAGATTTCTTTTCAATCTTTGAAATTAGCCAACCAAAAATGGGTGCAAAAAGTATGGAAAATACGATGGAGTGTGTAAAGCCACGGTGAATTTCAATAGCGGTAATAGTATCGGTAAAAGCGCTGGCAAAAGTATCCAGATCGGGAATTGTGCCCGCAATGGCTCCATAAAGCATCGCTTTGTTTCCAACTTTTTTCCCCAGAACCGCTTCGCCAACCGCAGCGCCTAAGACTATTTGTGTTAGTGAATCCATTTATGACTTTTTTCTTCTCTGATTTGTAACTTCTACTTTTCCAAAAGAAAACTAGATAGTAATAAAGTTTTAATCACGTCATCCTGAACTTGTTTCAGGATCTAAGACGTTGATAAGATCATGTTAGAAGCTGAAACAAGTTCAGCTTGACGAAAATAAGACATTTCATATAATCTCAACTAAAGCTTAGAAAAGGTTCCAAAATCTTAATTCTAGCATTTAATCATCAACAATCTCCATCTTCCTTAGAAGGAATGATGCATTCATATTCTGGCAAATTCCGTCTTTAAATTTATAATCAAAATGTAACTCATCATTGATAATTTCCGCATCAAAATAATGGTTTTTCACCTGACTTAATTCTGAAGTGATTTCGCATAAACTCAGATCGTGCGTAGCGATGATTCCGGTAGAATTAGAGTTCACCAATTTCCTGATAAACTTTTTAGAGCCTATAGCTTTATCGCTACTATTGGTTCCTTTTAAAATTTCATCAAGAATAATAAAATACCGATCGGTTTTAATCTCGTCTACTATAAATTTTAAACGCTTTAATTCTGAAAAGAAGTAAGATTCATCGTCACTTAACGAATCGCTAGTGCGCATACTGGTAATGAGTTTAATTGGCGAATACTTACAGGCTTCAGCACAAACCGGAAGCCCAATATTACTCATTAGAATTTGAAGCGATACAGTTCTCAAAAAAGTACTTTTCCCGGCCATATTTGCGCCGGTAATAATAAAGAATTCTTCGTCTCCAATCGCAAAATCGTTAGCTACTCTCTTTTTAGTATCTAAAAGCGGATGCGCCAATTTGCTTGCAGAAATCCCTCTTTTTTCGTTGATGATTTCAGGAAAAACATAGTTAGGATGATTAAACACAAAATTTCCCAGGGAATTATAAGCATCAGTAAGTTCGATTACTTCAAACCACTTTTCGACATTTTGGCGATATGCTGAAATCCATTTTTCAAGTTTATAACTCTGGCGAAGATCCCAGAGTAAAAAACCGTTGCCAAAAATGCCAAAAAGCATATTGTTTCGCTGGTCTAACGCGTCAATCGCTTTAGAAAATTCTTTAAAAATTGCTGATGCCTTTTTCTTTTCTGAATGAATAAGCGACTGGTTTTTCTTTAAAATTTCTGAAGAAAATTCTTCTTTTTCAAGAAGTTCTAGCAGCAAATGATATTGATGAAAAGTATCCTGAACTTTACTTACGCTCCCTGAAAGTAAATTGATCTTTTTCAGAAAAATTCCTGTAAAAAGTAAGCCGGCTAAAAACCATAGAAAAAGGTGAATTCCTTTTAAGTAATCAAAGGCGTAACCCACGATCACTAAAATAGAAATCACCGAAAAGACAGTGGGTAACCACTTAATATAATTCGGAACAAAATTCTTATAATTCTTAAACCATTTAATTACGGTTTTAGACGGCGTTTCAGTCTTTACCAATTTTGCCAGTGCTGTAAACTCCTGTCTCCATTCTGCTTTTGTTGCCAGTTCTTTAACGGCTTCCTGTTTCTGCGGAATATTTTCAATACTATTTTTAGTAAAAATACCGGCCAGTATTTTTGTACCTTCATAAAGCGCGGTTCGGTTGGAATACTGGAAAAACGAGCCTCGTCCAAATAAATCGATATCCTGACTGTAAGGATGTATAGGGTTTTCAAATTCGCTTCCTTCAGGTAAATCCTTAAAATTACGGGTTTTTAGAATATCAATTTCCAGTTCGTTCAGCTTGATAATTTCCTTTTGCTTATCGCTCTTATCTTTAAGATTGCTGTGCCTGGAAACCAGGAATAAAAAAAGTGCAATCCCGCCAAAAATTACGGGAACGATCACATTCATATTTCCGAAGAAATAATAGATTGCAAAACATATTGCGAGAAAAATGAAAAGCCTGATTAAACTGGAGAACAGCAATTTTTTGGAGATCTTGCTTAATTCCTGCTGGTGTATTTCTTTTTGCTTTGTATAAAATTCTAATGGGTTATTCATCTAAATCTTTAAGTTCTTGTTGTTGCTTTTTGGTTAATCCTGCTTTTATCAAATTGTAAGAATCATCTACTAATTGAAAAATAAAGTCGGGCTTTAAATGACCATCCAGGATTACGGTATTCCAATGTTGTTTATTCATATGGTAACCGGGCAAAATATTATTCTCGTATTCTTCCCGCAAGCTAATCGCTTTTTCAGGATCACATTTTAAATTTACACTAAGCGGAATCGCATCAAGACCGGTTAAAGCAAACATTTTGCCCATAACTTTAAAAACCAGGGTATCTGGACCAAAAGGTAAACCTTCGGTTACGCCTTTTTTGCTGATGCAATAATTTCTTAGCGTTTCTATGTCCATATTTAAGAATTGTCATTTCCGTGCAGACGGAAATCTATCTAATAATCAATATGCTAGATCCTGAAACAAGTTCAGGATGACGTTATATTCTATTTCTCAATTTTTGGCTGATTTCTATCTTCTAAAGTCAGCGCGGTATAATCTAGCTTCCAACCTATAGTTTCCACTATTTTTTCCATCAACAAAATAGTATCCAGCGCTTCTTTTCGCGCCTGATCTAAAAGTCCGCTTTGGGGAATTTTATCAACTATATAATTTTTTGCGTCACGGTTAATATCGGTAAGATCTGACGTTGTAAAGGGATTCGCCCATCCTTCGCGCTTATCGTAATATTTAAAATCTGTCTCCACAGTAAGCAATTCGGGCTGTGGAAAATTGGTAAGCACAATGGTTTTCTTTTCATTTTCGCTATTCATTCGCACTTTACTAAGATCAAAACCTACGTGCGCTTTGGCATTAACCAACACTATGGCCTTTTTCTTTCCCAGAAGTAAACTCAGATATTTTTCCTTTAAATTCTCGTAATGATAGACTTCAGAAAAATCGCCTTCAACGGTAATAAATTTACAAACACTTCTTATTTTATCCATAATCACCAAGGACTGCTCGTTGGTTTTAAGCTTTGATTTCTCCTTATTAAACCTGGCAAAAATAAAATAAGCCGCGACCGCTCCCACGGCCAATCCGATAAATAAAAATTCCATATTAATTTCCTATTTCTCCCAAATGAGTGAACTTGAAGCCTTTTTCATACTTAAGCCCGTAGCCTAAAATACGATCAAAAGCTGCGTGTGAAAACAAAATTACACCTATTAATTGAAATACTTCACTTTGCAGATAAAATCCCAGGAACCATATTAAAAGCGCAAGGCCTTTATGATGAAAAAGATTATAAATAAAAGCTCCTGTTTTATTATTGAAGATATACCCCAACATTCCAAAATCTGGTGTAAAAAATAAAACTAAAAACCACCACCAGGCAAAGTCTAATCGGCTAAAAACGAAGATTCCCAACATTAACATTGCGAGTTCTTCAATTGCGAGTGTTATTTTCATAAGAATTTATATAAAACAGGTTTTGAGGGGCTGGCATCGTTTTCAAAAGAAGCTATTTGTAGATTTAGTAAATAGTCCCCATCCTCAATAGCATTAGGAACATACACCAGTTCGGTAATGGTAGCATCAAAACGAGTATTTTTTGGGTAATTCCAAAAAGCTTTGTGCGCCAGTAATTTCCCGCCATCCTTTTCCTTATCTATCGAAGGTAAATCTATAAGCAAATGTTTTACACCGGAATTTCTAAGAAAAATTGCAGCCTCTTCACTAAGATAAGGCCAATTGGTATGCGAATACTTTTTCGTTTGCTTTTCCCTGAAATTGGGCAGCGTGCGTATAATTAAAGCTTCAGTTGCGTTGGGCTGAATTTTCTCCTTCAAAATTACCTCGGAAATCACTCTATCATCTCCCCTTGTTTCAGGCTCTACTGAAATCAATTTAGAAAAAAAGAAGAAGGTTTTCAGGGTTTGGTTGATGCTATAAAATTCCCTAGAAATATGCCCTACACATTCGGTATGCGTACCGTGTGCATGCGGATTAAACTGAATATTATTGAAATTAACCGAAGCTCCTTCTGATACTTTCCCAATAAAATCGCCGTCTTTCACCGGTGTTATTTTCGGAGCATCTAAATACCACGCTACCGGATTTTTAGCATCGCCTCGCAAACCAATGGAAATATCAAGGGGTTTGGAAAGATCGGTTTGGTATGTTTTCCTGTTGAGTGCTATACTTGTTTTCACAAGCTAAATGTATTAAAAACTTTTGCTCTAAAATAAGATAAACATAGAATGAGATGAGTCTTTCTATAATCTTATGAAATGGTCCTCCTGAACTTGTTTTAGAGCCTGCCCCGATTTGTTCGGGGATCTAAGTTGTTCGTAACTAAAACATGTTAGAAGCTGAAATAAATTCAGCTTGACGAGGTTTGAATATGTTGGATAATTTTTAGATTGAAAGTCAAAAACAAGCTTTTATTAATCCAGGAAAAACAAATCTGCAGCAATCCCGTCACTTAAAAATTTTCCTTTAGAAGTAATATGAAAAACTCCATTTTTTTTCTGAAGTAAATTTTCTTCTTGCAATGGCTTTGCAAGCTCCAAAAAGTGAGCTTTATAATCTTCTCCAAATTTCCCTAAAACCTCAGCAAGATTTACTCCAAATTTCGTGCGAAGCCGGGTCATTACATATTCGTTGTATTTATCTGAAAGTGATAAGGTCTCAGTTTCCTGTGGGATTTTATCTTTTTCGAGTGCTTTTATATAGAGTGGATTATTCGAGATGTTCCATTTTCGGGAATTCCCATCGTAAGAATGTGCGGCCGGGCCAATACCCAAATAAGGTTTCCCCAGCCAATAAGCGGTATTATTTTCTGAAAAATAACCGGGCTTGCCAAAGTTGGAAAACTCATAATGTTCAAAACCATTTTTGGTTAAAGTTTCGACTAAAATTTCAAAATGAAACTTTGCCGCTTCGTCATCTACCGGTTTTATTTTTCCTCTTTCAATAAATTTCTGAAGCGCGGTATTCGGCTCTACGGTAAGTGCATAACTGGAAATATGAGGCACGCCAAGTTCAAGTGAAATTTCTATATTTCGTTGCCATCGCTCTAAACTCATTCCTGGAATGCCGTAGATAAGATCTATAGAGATATTATCAAAAGATTGTTTGGCGAGTTTTATACTTTTTAAAGCTTCTTCGGCATTATGCGCGCGGTTCATCAGCTTTAAATCTTCTTCAAAAAAAGATTGAATTCCAATACTTAGCCGGTTGATTTTAGAATCGGCCAGCACATTTATTTTTTCTTCAGTCAAATCATCGGGATTTGCTTCGAGAGTGATTTCGGGATTTCCGGCAATCTTATAATTCGAGTAAATGGCCTCAAAAATTTGCTGAAGTTCCTCTGCTTCTAACAAACTGGGAGTTCCGCCACCAAAATAAATCGTCTGGATTTCAGGAGAATTGAGCTCATTTTTCCGGAGCACTAATTCCCTACAAAGCATCTCCACAAGTTTCCCTTTCTTTTTTAAAGAGGTAGAGAAATGAAAATCACAATAGTGACAAGCCTGCTTACAGAAAGGAATATGGATGTATAAGCCTGCAGCCCCTCCCGGCCTCCCCGAAGGGGAGGAGTTATCAGCAATTCCGTATAACAACTTTTCTCTCAAAATTTTAATCTCTTTCATTAACTCATAAACATCCTACTTATGGACTGGGAATTTCATTTTTTCTTTGGGGGGCCAGAGGTTTTCCCCCTTTGGGGGTTAGGGGGCTGAACTCGTGGCTCATTTTGCTTTACGAAGGCAGCCCAACCTGAATAGCTTTTTCCCACTTCGGTTCTACCAGAATTGTAAAAATGACAAACCGCAGCTGCAAGCCCATCGGTTGAGTCGAGATTTTTTGGTAAGGATTTCAAACCGAGTAAACTTTGTAGCATTTTTGCTACCTGTTCTTTACTGGCGTTCCCATTGCCGGTAATTGCCATTTTTATTTTCTTGGGTAAATATTCGGTAATTGGTATCTCTCTTGAAAGTCCTGCGGCCATTGCAACGCCCTGTGCCCTTCCCAACTTAAGCATAGATTGTACGTTTTTACCAAAAAAAGGGGCTTCTATCGCAATTTCATCGGGGTGGTAAGTGTCTATCAACTCTATGGTACGTTCAAAAATCAATTTTAGTTTCACGTAATGATCGCTGTATTTACTAAGCTGCAATTCATTCAACTGCAAAAATTTCATCTGCTTGTTTTCCACTTTTATAAGTCCGAAACCCATAATCGTGGTACCGGGATCAATTCCTAAAATGATTCTTTCGCTTTTCAAAATACCTTCTTCAATTTAAAACCTACCAAATTTCACGTAGCTTCGCAAAGCTAAGCAATTTCATTTCCTTACTCGCTAAGCGAGATTTCAAATACAGAATAGCTTAAATATTTTCTCTTACTACTGTTGTTGAATTTGCAGTGATTTGGTTTACTTTACGCGGAAAACAAGAATTAAAAAACCGAATATGTTCATCTTTATTATAATCTGTATTTGTTATTCGGTTTTAATGCTAATGCTGCTTTACGGCTGGAAAAAAACTCCTGAATTCCCTGCGGAAAATTCACCTGCCGAAATACGGTTTTCTATTATTATTCCTTTTAGAAATGAAGCCGAAAATTTACCTGTTTTATTGAATTCCCTGGCCAGGATAAATTATCCCGAATCTAAGTTTGAAATTATCCTTGTGAATGATGAGTCGGAAGATAATTCTGTGGAAATCATCGAAGAATTTCAGCAAACTCATCTAGATTTCAATTTAAAAGTTCTGGAAAACAATCACATTTCGAATTCCCCAAAAAAAGACGCAATTAACACTGCAATTAATTCTGCTAATTTTGAATATATAATTACTACCGATGCAGACTGCCAGGTTCTTGAAAACTGGTTAAAAAGCTATAATGACTTTATACTTAAAACCGGAAATAAACTCATTGCGGGACCGGTTGCTTTAAATTCTCTGCCAGCAGCAAACACAAATAATAAGCGCAAAAATATCTTAAGCAATTTTGAAGACTTAGATATTTTAAGTCTTCAGGCATCTACTGCTGGAGCATTCGGTATCGGGAAAGCATTTATGTGCAATGGCGCTAATTTATGTTATGAGAAAGATGCCTTTTTAGAAGTTTCAGGGTTTACCGGAAATGATAATATTGCAAGCGGTGATGATGTTTTTTTACTTCAAAAATTTCAGCAGCAGAATTATAAAATCGGGTTTTTAAAAAGTAAGGAAGTACTTGTTTATACCAAACCTCAACAAAATTTTGGTGATTTGGTTTCACAGCGAATTCGTTGGGCTTCTAAAGCGCCGGCTTACAAAAGCTTATTTGCAAAATTCACCGGAGTAAGCGTGCTTTTAATGAACTTAAGTCTTGTGATCGCTGTTTTTTTAGTCTTCTTACAAATCCTAGCCTACCAACCTATTTTGATCATTTTCCTGGTAAAATTTAATCTTGATTTTATACTGATCTACAGCTCAGCTAAATTTTTTCAACGAGAAAAAATATTGCGGAGTTATTTTTGGAGCAGTATCTTTTATCCTTTCTTTAGCACTTATGTCGCTGTGAAATCCATATTTTCGGACTTTTCCTGGAAAGGAAGACAATTTAAAAACTAAAGATGAATTATTATATTTTAGATTATATAACCTCTGACAATTACCTGGAAAAAAGGGTAAAATACCGAAAAGAACACTTAAATCACGCCAGCGAATATTTTAATGAAAGCTATCTTATACTTGGCGGAGCCATAGATGCGGCAAATGAAGCAGTATTGGTTTTTAAGGCCGACAGTGAGAAAATCGCGGAAGCTTTTGCCCAAAATGATCCGTACGTGAAAAACGGCCTTATTAAAAGCTGGTCGGTAAAAAAATGGAATGTGGTGATTGGCAATTAAATTGATACTGAAAGAAGATCTTCACCTAATTCGTGAATCGCTTTTTCTATTCTTCTTGCTCTTTCTTCTGAAGCATTTGCTTTTCCACTGGCATATTGCCTCATGAGCGAAGGGTTTATACCAGATTTTTCGGCGATAGCAGAAATTTTTATTGGAAGAAGCTTAAAAAATGAAGCTATATCCAGCCTATATTCAAATTCAGTTAAACCTTTAATTTCATCTAACCATTCTTCATTAAGATCTTCTGCTACTTCTATATAATCCTCAAACGCAACTTTAAGATTTTGCTTTAATTCATCTAATGAATTTCCAAAAGCACTTACTCCGCCTGGGATATTTTGAGTACTTCCCCAGTAAGTCCCATCCTCGGCCTTTTCAACATATACATTAATCTTTTTCATTGTAATTTATTTAATTCCGGCTTGTTTTAAAATTGAATTCACCGTTCCCTTAGGAAGATCTTTTTTAGGATGCGGAATGGTGACAATCCCTCTCTTTTCAGGATGTTTAAAATGATGGTGACTTCCTTTTGTTCTTACGAGGTACCATCCATCTTTTTTAATTGCTTTAATTAAGGAAACCGAATTCACTCTCTAAATATATAACGAAAATGTTATATAACAAAACTGTTATATGTGAATTATTACTCAGCTTTAATAACAATAGGCATTTTAAAAACGGTAGAAACCGGCACACCGCGCTTACTGGCGGGATAAATTTTTGGTAGAGAATCTATGCTCTGGTCTAACCACATTCGCAATTCTGGAAGTTGATTATTTAATGTCGAATCTATTTTAACTGAATCGATCTCGGGACGGCCCGCACTGTTTATTTCCAGGTAAAGATAAAGCGTATCGTCTATAGATTCAGTAACTACCGGCTGTTGTTTAGAAAGATAAGCATAAATATTTTCGGCTACTTCCCGCTCAAAACATTCCCGGGCTGCAAGTAGTTCGGTTTCGTCCTGGCAGTCTTCAAATGCCGGGTATTCGTCTACTTCTTTCCAATTCAGTGTTTGGGATTCCAGTTCCAGCACTTCTTCAGAAGAAATTTTCTTGGTCTCAAAATTACAGGAGGAAATTAGTAAAAGTGCAATTACAAATAATCCACGCCGAAACAAGACTAATAAACAATTATGGAAGAAATAAGACTTAAATCTTGAGACAGGTTTCAGAGCATTTAAATCTCGATTATCGAGTAAAGCTTTTTTCATTGGCAAACGCACTTGGACTTTAAGCAAAAGTAAGGAAAATTAGGAGAAAGCCTGTCGAAAATAAAAAGCTAATCTTCTATTGCATCCAGTTTTAAAGACTTTATTTCTAACTGCCAAATCAAGCATGATATCCAAATATAAAGATCTCGAATATGCTTGTATTGAATATTTCCTAATGCTCGATGTGGGAAAATTAAATTAATTCTCAGCTAAATGCATCTTTTTCTTCAGGTCGCTTGCC
>NZ_CAXAVR010000040.1:0-22002 GCF_963972535.1 uncultured Salegentibacter sp. | reverse complement strand
CTTCTAGCGAGCCAATTACCTGCCAGTTATATGGATGATCTTCGGGATATAAATTCTTATCGATCACATACATAGTATGGCCATAAGGGCGGTTATCCACACCCTGTCTTTTTTCATTTTTTACTACCTGTTTTTCTTTGGCAAGCACGGGTTCTGTAACCGTATTGATAAAATACCCGAGTTTATCGGCTTCAGCCCAGATCATTTTTTCCAAAGCGTCTTTTGGTACGGTTTGAAAATAATTGGTGCGATCCCGGCTGGTAGAACCATTGGCACCAGAGCCTCCAATTCTCGCGCTTAGTTTATCAAGGCCACCTTTTCCAAGATTTTCAGATTCTAAAAAAAGTAAATGCTCAAAAAGATGGGCAAAACCGGTTCGGCCTTCTTTCTCTCGGGCAGAACCTACGTGGGCGGTTAACGCTACCGCTACAACGGGATCTGATTTATCTACGTGAAAAATAACGTTTAAGCCATTTTCTAAGGTGTATGTTTCAAAATCTACATTAAAATCGGTTGGTTCCTGGGATTGGATATTTTGAGAAATTGCAAAGCTGCAAAGCAGTAAAAGTATAATTCTGAATTTCATTAAGTTCAATTTTAGCAAACCAAAATTAGTGTTTATTTCGATTGTTTCAGAATTAAATCATTTGGAGTCCTAAATATAAAAAGCCACGAATACACGAATATTAGGTTTTATCATTGCCAGACCTGTTTAGCGTTTGTTGTTTACTTTAAATTTTAAGCTTAAAAACCCCCAAATGAGCGTAGAATAAATTAGTGAATTTGTGGTAAGAGAAAGAGTTTCGTTAAGAAAAATACCTACGAGGTTAAAAGAAACCTCGCAGGATAATTCAATAAAATTATTCGTGCATTCGTGGCAAAAGAATTCTAATCTTTTAAAGTCTGAATTTATTATTATTCACAAAGAAAACGGAATTTGCGAAGAACAATTTCCCGTTCTCCCAGAATGCCCGGAATAAGGGATTATCTACCATATAAATAATACTTCCGCTTCCCATTCTTTCTTCACCGAAAACAAGTGAGTTTTTAAAATTTTTAATAGCAGAATCCCCAGCAAAACCTGCAACTATTTCCGGTTGTTGAACGTAGGAAACATTAAATCCTTTATCCAGGAGTTTGTAGCTGTCACTACTTAATTTTAAACTCAAATAGGTGTCGCCGTAGCCAAAAGCCATAGGATGAGTATTATCCAATTTGGTTTTTATAATGCTCCCTGTAATCATATCTTTCGCGGCTTCTCGCTCTCTTTGTGCATACGGAATTAAATTTCCCGTGGCCGTTGAATCTTTGGTTTCAGATTTGTTTTCTTTAAGAACAAAATCGTCTTTTCCGGCAAAAGTTCCCGCAGCGCTGCCAATCGCGATAAGTTTCCCGCCATTGCTAACCCAGTCTTTTACCTTTTTCAAGGTATCTTCATCTAAAATATCAGTGTAATTACCTTCCGGCATTATCAGCACATCAAATTGAGCAAGGTCAATATTCTCAAAATAATCGGTACTTAAAGAGGTGAGAGGATAATTAAGATCCTGTTCGAAAAAGTACCAGATCTCGCCATAATTTAAAGAAGAAGTGCTTTCGCCTTTTAAAACCGCAACTTTTGGCGGATTGATAAGTTTTACTTCCGGAGAGCCAAAATCGGGTCCGCTACCAGCGAAACTGGTGCTAGCCGAAACAAGATCTCTCTGATGTTTATTAGCAATTTCAACTACAATGTTGTCAAAATCTTCTTTAGTCTTATTATCACTTTTTGTAATAATCAAGCTACCACGATCAAAATCTTTTCCTTCACTTTTAAAAGGAATTTCACTAAAACGCACCTTAATATTTTCCTTTAGCAATTCGGCTAAAAATTGGGCATCCTGCATGGCATTCCATTTTGAAACATAACCAGCTCCCGATGGGTTTGCCGTATTTGTAATTTCGGCATTTGTAGAATTTGCTTCTGAAGAAACTTCGCGTGTGCTCGCTACTGCTTCTAAACCGTAAGCATAAGGCAAACTCCAGGCAGTAATATCATAGGTTAGAGAATCGGTTAGGGTAGTGGAAGGTTCAAAAAGTACGTTTACCATCTTACCTTTTGGCTGGTTTGTATTAATTACCAGGGTGTTTTCATCGGCATTGAATCTGCCAGTTTTTCCTTCTATATAATTAAATCCATTTATCCTTCCCGAAGCCGCATTTTGATACTTGATTTCGTGTTTTTCGAGCAAACTTTTTAGTGAAGCAATTTTATCTGCATTTCCTTTTACCGCGTAAGATTTGTATTCTAAATCTTCATTATCAAAATACTTTTTGAATTCAGTATTTAAAGCATCAATATTTTTGGTTGCTACTTCAATAGTTGACAACCCGGTGGTGTGATGGTGCGCTACACGGTCTTTTAAGGTAAGTTCGTAACCTTCATCGGTATTAATCCCCAATCCGGCACGCCCGTGACCCGCCTGTTCGTAGGTCATTCCAATTGCTCCCATATAAGTTGGGTAGGTGTCGCCATAACTTGGGTACAACAAATCAAAACGTTCTTTGGTGAAAAATAACCAGCCTTCTTTATCAAAATATTGGGCGTGGTTTTTTCCTATTTCGGTTTGAAATTCCCTTTGGAATGGAGTGATAATTTCGTGAAAAGGCTCTGCGGCGGGAGCAAAATAATAAGGCTCATTAATGCCCTGTTCGTGAAAATCTACGTGAATATGTGGCATCCACTGGTTATAGATTTTAAGCCGTTGTTGGGTTTCCACCTGCGTGGCCCAGGCCCAGTCGCGGTTAAGGTCAAACAAATAATGATTCGGTCTTCCGCCCGGCCAGGGTTCGTGATGTTCTGTTGCTGCTTGCAATGGGCTGTAAGGCTCAGCTTTTACCTGGTTGTACCAGTTTACGTATCTATCTCGCCCATCAGGATTTACATTGGGATCTATAATCACCACGGTATTTTTTAGCCAATCCTGTTTTTCGGTGATCAAGGCATATAAGGTTTTCATCGCTGCTTCGGTACTGGAAGCTTCATTGCCGTGCACGTTATAACTTAACCAAACAATGGCCTTATCAGCTTTTGCTTCAGTTTCAATGATACCTGTATTTCCAAGATGATTGTTTCTAATTTCTTCCAGATTCTGCAAATTTTCTTCCGAGGAAATCACCGCATAGGTAAGTGGACGCCTTTCGTTGGTTTTTCCGTAAGTATGATATTCAACCAGCGGAGAATTTTTAGCTACCTGTTCAAAATAATTCACCACATCAGCGTGGCGGGAGAATTGCTCGCCAATTTCATAACCCAGGAATTCTTCCGGACTTTGTAATTGCGCGTTGATTTGTAAACCTAAAAAAAGAAAGACGACTGCAAGTAAAGTTGATTTCATTGATTGATTTTAAATGTTGAATGCGTTTGTAAACTACCTCGGGTTTCTCGATAAGCGATTAAATCTTGTTCTCGTCAAGCTGAACTTGTTTCAGCTTCTAACCTGTTTCATTTTAATAAGATCTTAGATCCTGAAATAAATTCAGGATGACGGCTTTAAGCAAATTCACAAATACATACCACTACTTATCGAGTAAAAGCAGTATCTAGCGCCAAATTAACTAAAAATTAGCGAATAAAATTCTTAACTTCGGTATCTTTACCATCCAAAAAATTGCTAATGCCAACCGAGTGTATTCCGTACAAAGAAACCAATTATTTTACCGAGCTTATTTTAGATTATCTCGCTGAAAAAGAGGAATTAAAAACTTTCTATAATCGTTTCCCAGACCTGGAGAATTTTAAAGCGCAAATAGAAGAAAAGTCTTCTTTTCCGATAAAAAATCGAGAAATTCTGGTAAAAGCTTTAAAAGAGCAATATGCCGGGTTGGAAATTTCAGAAGCCACTCAAAGAAATATTGATGCGCTGGCAGAAGAAAAAACCTTTACCGTAGTAACCGGGCATCAACTTAATTTATTTACCGGTCCGCTTTATTTTTTATATAAAATTGTCTCCACAATTAATCTTACCCGAAAATTAAAAGAAAAATATCCTGAAAATAATTTCGTGCCGGTGTATTGGATGGCCACCGAAGATCACGATTTTGAGGAGATCAATTTCTTTAATTTAAACGGAAAGAAATTTCAGTGGGCCAATGCGCCGAAAAATGCTGAAAATGATGCCGTAGGAAATTTGTCTACCGATGGCCTTGAAGATGTTTTTAAACTTTTTTCAGCCGAAATTGGTGGCGGGAAGGATGCCGATTATTTAAAGGAATTGTTTAAAAAATCTTACCTGCAGCACGATAATCTTGCCGAGGCAACTTTATATCTCGCCAATGAACTTTTTAAGGAAGAAGGATTGGTGATACTGGATGCGCAGCAAAAAGAACTCAAAAAGCTTTTTATCCCGTATGCGGAAAATGAACTTTTAGAACAAATTTCTCATAAAACTACCACGGAGACTGCCGAAAAATTGAATGAACTTGGGTATAATGTTCAGGTTAACCCAAGGGAAATCAATCTGTTTTATTTAAACGATGGTTTACGCGAACGCATTATTGAAAGAGATGGCGAATATTTTGTGCACGAAACCGAAATTAAATTCAACAAGAATGAAATCCTGGAGGAATTAAAAGAATTTCCGGAAAAATTTAGTCCAAATGTGATGCTTCGTCCTTTATATCAGGAAGTGATTTTACCCAACCTTTGTTATATAGGTGGTGGCGGAGAGATCGCATATTGGTTGGAATTAAAAGAATATTTTAAAGCCGAAAATGTTGTTTTTCCGGTTTTATTGCTTCGGAATTCGGCTTTGATCCAATCAGCAAAACTGGATGAAAAGCGAAAGAAATTAAATATTTCAAACAAAGAATTGTTTCTAAAACAGCACGAACTTATCAATAGAAAGGTTCGACAAATTTCTAATATAGATATTGATTTTTCTGAGCAGAAAGAACATTTGGTGGCGCAATTTCAGCAAATGTATGAGCTCGCAGAGAAAACCGATAAATCTTTTCTTGGCGCAGTAAAAGCCCAGGAAGTAAAACAATTAAAAGGCCTCGATAAGCTCGAAAAACGTCTTTTAAAAGCACAAAAACGAAAACTGGAAGATGAGGTAAGTAGAATTGCAGAGCTTCAAAATGAACTCTTTCCGAATAAAGGTCTACAGGAACGCCAGACCAATTTTTCGGAAATTTATGCCGAATACGGTTCCGAATTGATTTCAGTATTATTAAAAGAATTAGACCCGCTACAAGCGGAATTTAAAATTTTGACTTTTGGAAAAGAATAAAATGCATACCATAGATATGGACCTGGTAGAAATGACGCTAGACGTTATGAAATATGCCATAGACCGTATCTCTAACATTACTCCCGAAATGGGAGCCCCAAAAAAAGAAGAAGAATTATTTAGAATTGTTGGTGAAACCGTAACTCCTGAAGGGATTGGCGGAGAGAATGCTTTCCAGCTTTTTCGCGATGTTTTGGTGAAAGCCACGGTGCCAATAGATCATCCAAGGCATTTGGCCTTTGTACCCGCTGCACCAACACGGGCGGCAATTATGTTCGATTTAGTGACCTCCGCTTCCAGCATTCACGGTGCTTACTGGATGGAAGGTGCCGGCGGAATTTTTTGTGAAAACCAGGCGATGAAATGGCTGGTTTCACTTACAGGGTTACCCGAGGGCGCTTTTGGCGTGTTTACCAGCGGTGGCACAGCTGCAAATCTTTCGGCTATGGTGGCAGCGCGAGAAGCATGGCGTTCAAGAGATAGCCAGAACGTAGGGAAAAAAGCTTTAATGCTTACGTCTCACGGAGCACATAGTTCTATACAGGCGATGGCAAAGGTGATTGATGCCGATGTAGTGATGATAGATTGTGAAGAAGAAAATCTTACCGGCCGTGAATTGCAAAACGCGATAAATGAACTGGAAGAAAAAGACCGAAATCGACTTTTTGCAGTAGTCGCTACCGGTGGAACCACAAATGCAGGTATTATAGATCAATTAGATACCATTGCCGATGTTTGTGAAAAAGAAAATGTGTGGTTTCACGTAGATTGTGCATACGGTGGTGGCGCTTTGGCAGCACCTTCGGTAAGACATTTGTTTAATGGAGTGGAGCGTGCCGATAGTATTACGATAGATCCGCATAAATGGCTATTTTCTCCTTACGATTGTGGAGCGGTTATATATAAAGACCTGGAATTGGCGAAAAATGCGCATTCCCAAAAAGGCGCTTATTTAGAAATTTTTAAAGATGAAGGAGCCCAGGGTTTCAATCCGGCTGATTATCAAATTCAGTTAACAAGAAGAGTTAGGGGAATGCCTCTTTGGTTTTCTTTAGCGATGCACGGTACGAATAAATACCGTCAGGCCATTGAAACCGGAATTGAACTTGCTAAAAAAGCCGCTAAAAAGATTGAAGAGCGGGATAACCTGGAATTGGTTAGACCTGCGAGTTTATCTGTGGTTTTATTCCGAAGAAAAGGATGGAGTCCTGAAGAATATAAAGACTGGACGTATAAAAATCATCGGGAAGGCCTGGCTTTGGTTACACCAACTACCTGGAAAAAAGAAACCGTAGTTCGTTTTTGTTTTATCAATCCTGATACTACTGAAGAAGATATTGATATGATTTTAGATACTATGGATTAGAAATAGTTCTATATCCGTCAAGCTGAACTTGTTTCAGCTTCTAATATGTGTTATTATTCGATATAATGTTAGATCTCCGCATAAATTTCGGAGCAGGCTCTGAAATGAATTCAGGATGACAATTGTTTTAAAATCTTACTTTAATCAATCTCATAATCTAACCGCATTGTAATAGATGCGGTTTTCTTTTTATCTGCGGTATTGTAGGTGCCGCTCCAGCTGTAATCTTCGCCGCTGTTTTGACCGGTGATTTGGAAAACGCCCATATTTGCATTTTTTAGTTCGCCTAAACTTCCACCGCTATTCTCAGCAATTCGTTCTGCTCTTAATCGGGCATCTTCAGTAGCTTTAGAGATCATTTCAATTTTTAAATCGGCTATTTTAGTGTAATAATATCTTGGAGGTGTAGAGTTAAATTGTACGCCTTTATTGAGTAATTCAGTAATCTCGCGCGCAACTCCTTCTACCAATTCTACATCATTTGATTCAATTTTTACATTTTGGGTAAGTTGATAACCCTGGAAGATGCTACCTACATAATTTCCATTCTGATACTGATTTTCACGTTGCTCTGAGGTTTGCACCGAATTAAAGACAATATTATCTTCGTTGATTCCTTTTTCAATAAGGTAAGTTCTAACAGTTTCTTTATCTCGGTTTAATTCATTGTAGGCCTGTTCCAGGTTGGCGCTCATACGGCTAAAACTACCTTCCCATACAATTAGATCTGAAGTAAAATTTTCACTTCCTGAGCCGGTTACCGAGATTACGCCGTCTGGATTTGCACGACTTACATAGGATTCTCCCAGGAACCACGCAGCAAGTACAATGGCGATGGCAAATATTATGGCACTTATATATTTCATTTTTGATAAAATTTTATTCAGAATAAAGATAGAAAATAAACCCGCTGGTTATTTTATTTTTGGCTCAAATTCTTACTTTTGCCTATGCAAAAAAACGTACTCATTTTAGACTTCGGCTCGCAGTACACGCAACTGATTGCAAGGCGTGTTAGAGAACTCAATATTTACTGCGAAATTGTTCCATTCAACAAAATTCCAGACGATATTTCCAGCTTTAAAGCGGTAATCCTTTCGGGGAGTCCGTTTTCTGTACGGGGAGAAGATGCTCCGCATCCAGATCTTTCTAAGATTCGTGGGAAACTGCCAATCCTGGCAGTATGTTATGGAGCGCAATATTTTGCGCATTTCCACGGCGGAAAAGTAGAAGCTTCGGAAACCAGGGAATATGGTAGAGCAAATCTTTCGGTAATAAAAGATGGTGAAACCTTGTTTAACGGGATTATGGAAAACTCACAGGTTTGGATGAGCCATAGTGATACCATAAAAGAATTGCCGGCAAACAGCGTGAGAATTGCCAGTACTACAGATGTTCTTAATGCAGCTTACCGAATTGAGGGCGAACAAACTTTTGGAATACAATTTCATCCTGAAGTTTATCACTCTACAGACGGGAAACAATTGCTGGAAAACTTTTTAGTGAAAATTGCCGATGTAGCACAAACCTGGACTCCGGGTAAATTTGTTGATCTAACAGTTTCAGAATTAAAGGAAAAAATAGGAAACGATAAAGTAGTTTTAGGTTTAAGTGGTGGTGTAGATTCTAGTGTTGCTGCGGTTTTATTGCATAAAGCCATCGGGAAAAACCTGTATTGCATCTTTGTAAATAACGGTTTGCTTCGTAAAGGAGAATTTGAAAGCGTTTTAGACCAGTATAAAGATATGGGACTAAACGTAAAGGGTGTTGATGCTTCGGCACGATTTCTGGATGCCCTTGCAGGAGTAAGTGATCCCGAAGAAAAACGAAAAGCTATTGGAAATGCGTTTATTGAAGTTTTTGACGATGAAGCGCACCAAATTAAAGATGTTACTTACTTAGCCCAGGGAACTATTTATCCCGATGTTATTGAGTCGGTTTCGGTAAATGGCGGACCTTCAGCAACAATAAAGTCACATCATAATGTTGGGGGATTACCAGATTTTATGAAGCTAAAGGTGGTAGAACCTTTAAAAATGCTTTTTAAAGATGAAGTGCGAAGAGTAGGTGCTGAAATGGGAATTAATAAGGAATTACTGGGAAGACACCCGTTTCCAGGACCGGGACTTGCTATTAGGATTCTGGGAGATATTACTGCTGAAAAAGTTCGTATTTTGCAGGAAGTTGATCATATTTTTATCCAGGGATTAAGAGATTGGATGTTGTATGATAAAGTATGGCAAGCCGGCGCTATATTGCTACCGGTAAGCTCTGTAGGAGTTATGGGAGATGAGCGTACTTATGAGAAAGTAGTAGCTTTAAGGGCCGTAGAATCTACCGATGGAATGACGGCAGACTGGGTGAATTTACCTTACGAATTTTTGCAAAAAACCTCGAATACTATAATAAATCGGGTTAAAGGCGTTAATAGAGTAGTGTATGATATAAGCTCAAAACCACCGGCTACTATAGAATGGGAATAAAATTTGAGCTTAATTAAACTCTCTTTGAGAGATTAAACCAATAAATATGAAGTACCTTTTAATAGTTTGTTTTTTATTTCAGCTGTCTACTCTTTCGGCATCAGCGCAGGAATTTAAATACCATACGGTAGAAGCCGGGGAAACTGTTTACAGTATCGCTAAAGCTTATAATATTTCAGAAGAAGCGATCTATAAATACAATCCCGATGCTAAAGGCAGTCTAGAGGTATCTTCAAAATTAGTGATCCCGTTAAGTCAGCAGGAGAAAGAAGTTTCAGCTGAAACTGAAGATATTCAGTTTATTACCCATACGGTAAAGCGAAAAGAAACCTTATATAGACTTTCAAAGGACTATAATGTTGAAATTGATGAGATTAAAAGGTTTAATAAGCACCTTTATTCTGAAGAATTGCAGCGTGGTGAAGAGATTTTAATTCCGCAGCGAAAAAAAGGCACTACAAATACTGAAATAGCTTCTTCTAGAGATTTAGATATTCCAGCCGCCAATAAACCACAAATTTCTGAAACCCGTGAGCACGTTGTTTTACCTAAGGAAACAAAATATGGGATTGCCCGTAAATATGGCCTTACAGTAAAAGAACTTGAGGAATTAAATCCAAAAGTAGATGTATTACAACCCGGCGTAATGATTCGTGTGGGTACCGATGTTTTAAACGAACCGGTAATTCTAACCGATGAGGTTTTTGAATTTTATGAGGTAAAACCTAAAGAAACTTTATTCGGACTTTCAAGAAAGTTTGATGTTCCGCAGGATTCGCTAATTTCTTTAAACCCGGCTTTAGAAGATGGTTTGAAAATAGGAATGGTTTTAAAAGTGCCCAATACCGGTGCAGGAGAAGGAAATCTTGAAGAAGGCGAAACCGAAGAATTAGCGAGTGATACCGATGGTACAGATGCAGGTGAAAGGTTAGATTTAACTAATAAGCTAAGCAATTTTGACACAAAACAACTGGTAGTCTTTTTGCCCTATAATTTAAATCAAATAGACCAGGATTCTATTGCTAATTATAAAGACGCGATTTTAGAAGATCGGGTTTTGCGTATTTCCCTGGATTTTTATAGTGGTGTACTTATGGCGGTGGAAGAAGCGAAAAGCCTTGGAATTTCTACTCAGCTTAAAACTTTTGATACTCGTAGAAGTGTGCAGGAGGTTACAAATATTATTAATAGCAACAATTTTAGTAAGGTAGATGCTGTAATTGGACCATTGTTACAAAATACCATAGAGGCTACGGCTTCTAAATTAACGCAGTATAATGTTCCGGTAATAAGTCCGTTGTCCAACCGCGAGATGCGATCTTATCCAAATCTCTTTCAGTCCCGTCCAACCGATGAAATTCTGAAAAATGCGATGTTCGATTACCTGCAGAAAAATTCGGGGGGCAAAAATATAGTTATTATTGCCGATGGAGCTAAAAACCAGGTAAAGAATGAACTGACTCAAGTTTTACCAAATTCAAGAGTAATTCTTCCTTCAGCGAATTATTTAAGTGCAGAAAAAATTCAGGCTCAACTTTCAGAAACCCAGGAAAACTGGGTAATTCTTGAGTCTTCTAATGTTGGTTTGTTGAGTAGTGCAACTTCAGCATTAAACCGTTTGGCAAGAAACCACCAAATTAAATTATTTACTACAGAGAAGAATAGTGGTTACGAAGATGATAATGTAGATAATGAGCATTTAGGCCGACTTAATTTCCATTATCCTTCGGTAGACAAGGAATTTGACACAGCATCTTCAGAAGAGTTTATAGAAGCTTATAAAGAGGAATTTGATATGATTCCCAATCAATATGTAATTAGAGGTTACGATCTTACTATGGATGTGCTATTGAGATTAGCTTCTGCTGAAGATCTTTACGATTCTTTTGAAAAGTATACCGGTTTTACCGAATACCACGAGAATAAATTTCATTATACTTCAAAACGCAATGGCGGTTTCTTTAATGATGCCGTTTATATTATGAGTTTAGATGAGGAACTTAATTTAAAAGTTGTCAATGACCAGCAAAGTAATTTATACCGGGAGTTTAAGGACTGAGGCCGAACACCTTAAAAGTGGTGCTAAAATTATTACCGATGCCCCAACCGATAACCACGGTAAAGGCGAGGCGTTTTCTCCTACAGACACTGTGGCCACTGCTTTAGCGAGTTGTATGCTTACTGTTATGGGAATTAAAGCCGAAGATCTAAAACTCAATTTAGAAGGCACTACGGCTGAAGTTACTAAAACCATGGAGGCAAATCCCAGGAGAATCTCTAAAGTGGAAATTGCAATAACTTTTCCCGAAAAATATTCGGAAAAATCGAAGAAAATCCTGGAACATACTGCAAAAACGTGCCCGGTTCTACAAAGTCTTCATCCAGATATGGAGAAGCTCATTAGCTTTAATTATTTATGAAAGGCTGCCGTTTCCTTCTAATTTTAATCTTCTCTGTACAGGTTTTTGCGCAGGAAAATGATAAAATAAGCTGGATTGCAGAAGAATCTTTAAGCTGGAACGATTTTAAAGCAAGTCCTAAAAAGCATCTTCCATATAAAGCGAATACCAATTCGGGCCTATCCTTCTCCTGGAATGCCACCGAAAGTAGCAGCGGAATAGAACTTAATTATGAAGTAGGAAGCAACTTTTATCCAAACCGCTCCTGGGTAAAAGAAATTGAAGAGGTAGATTATTTGCTAGCACACGAGCAATTACATTTTGATATTACCGAGTTACACGCCCGGAAACTTAGAAAAGCGCTGGAAAACTACGAGCCCGGCCCAAAGATGAAAAAAGAATTAAACGATATTTATTCTGAAATAGAACAGCAGCGCCGGAAAATGCAAAATAGGTTTGATAAAGAAACCAACCACAGTATTAATAAGGAAGTCGAGTTTAAATGGCGTTTGTTTATAAAGGAGGAATTAGAAAAATTAAGTGAATTTTCCAGCTAAAGTGTTGAAACTTCTTTCTTCGCAGTTTCAAATTCTTCCATCATTTCTTTTACAATTTCAGCGGCGGGTTTTATCTCGTGAATTAATCCTGAGATTTGGCCAATTTCAAGTTCTCCTTCTTCCAGGTCGCCTTCAAACATTCCTTTTTTAGCGCGAGCCCTACCTAAAAGTTCAATAAGTTGTTCTTTTGAAGGATTTTCGGCATATAATTTTTGAACATCTTCAAAGAATTTATTTTTCAGTAATCTTACGGGGGCAAGTTCTTTAAGGGTCAGTTTAGTATCACCTTCCTGGGCTTTCACCACCATTTCTTTAAAATTCTGGTGTGAAGAAGCTTCAGGAGTGGCAACAAATCGGCTACCTACCTGTACTGCGTCGGCACCTAAAACCATTGCTGCCAACATTCCCCGCCCGGTGGCAATTCCGCCTGCGGCAATCAATGGAATATCAATTTTTTCTTTCACCATTGGTATTAAAGTAAAAGTGGTAGTTTCATCTCTACCATTATGTCCGCCGGCTTCAAAACCTTCAGCCACTACAGCATCTACGCCGGCTTCCTGAGACTTTAGTGCGAATTTCACTCCGCTAACCACGTGCACCACTTTAATTCCGTGTTCCTGTAAATGTTTGGTCCAGGTTTTAGGATTCCCGGCTGAAGTAAAAACTATTTCCACTTTTTCCTGGATAATAATTTCCATAATCTTATCAATATCTGGATAGAGTAGGGGTACGTTTACCGCAAATGGCTTATTGGTAGCATTTTTGCATTTTTCAATATGTTCTTTAAGAATTTCTGGATACATAGAGCCTGCGCCAATAATCCCTAATCCGCCGGCATTACTAACGGCGCTGGCAAGTTTCCAGCCGCTGGCCCAAACCATACCGGCCTGGATAATTGGATATTTTATATTAAAAAGCTGAGTGATTTTATTGTTGGGCATTGCTTAAATTTTCCTCGAATTTAAGAAATAACCCCCGAACCTAATAATTCTTCGCCCTCATACCAGGCTACAAATTGACCTTCGGTAATTGAAGCTTGAGGTTCATCAAAAATCACATACATTCCAGCCTCGGTTTGATGCAATGTTGCATCTTGTAAGGGTTGGCGGTAACGAATCCTGGCTTTTACTTTTAAAGTATCATCAGTACTTATAGCGAGGTCTTTTCTAACCCAATGCACTTCGTCTTTATTGATAAAAAGTCCTCTTCTATAAATTCCTGGGTGGTTTTTTCCCTGGCCGGTATAAATTACATTATCTACCACGTCGGTATCTATTACAAACAGTGGTTCTGGAGTTCCACCTACGGCAAGGCCTTTACGTTGACCTTTGGTGAAATAATGTGCGCCCTGGTGTTTTCCTACAACTTTTCCATCTGCAGTAGAATATTCATATTTTTTAGCAAGAAAATCGAGTTCTTCTTTTTTGTTGCTGAATTCAGGAATTTCAGCAGAAAATAAGTCTTTTTCAGCTTCAATTTCTATGATCTTGCCTTCTTTAGGTTGTAATTTTTGCTGAAGAAAATCTGGTAATCTTACTTTTCCTATAAAACATAATCCTTGCGAATCCTTTTTATCGGCAGTAACCAGGTTTTGTTCTGAAGCAATTTTTCTTACTTCAGATTTCTGTAATTCGCCTATGGGAAATAAGGTTTTTGAAAGCTGCTCTTGCGTTAGCTGACAAAGAAAATAAGACTGGTCTTTATTATTGTCTTTTCCGGAAAGTAATTGATAAATGGTTTCCCCGTTTTCCTGAATTTCTCCTTTTCGGCAATAGTGACCGGTAGCGACATAATCGGCACCTAATGAAAGGGCAATTTTCATAAAAACATCGAATTTGATCTCGCGGTTACAAAGAACATCGGGATTTGGCGTACGGCCACGTTCGTATTCGTTAAACATATAATCAACAATACGCTCTTTATATTGCTCGCTAAGATCTACAGTTTGAAAAGGTATACCAAGTTTATCGGCTACCATCATGGCGTCGTTACTATCGTCCAGCCAGGGACATTCGTCAGAAATAGTTACCGAATCGTCGTGCCAGTTTTTCATAAAAAGCCCAATTACCTCGTAACCCTGCTGTTGCAAAAGATACGCTGAAACACTGGAATCCACTCCGCCCGATAAACCTACGACTACTTTCTTTTTCATAAACCTATAATTGAAATCCTTTCTGCATAAAGTCGGAAAAGGGAGTGCAAAATTACGAAATTTTAGGAGAAAGGTGGAGGAGAAGGTAATAGGGATAAAATAAAAAAGCTACCCAAAATTTTAATTCTGGATAGCTTTTTTAGAAAATATAGTTTTTAGCTATCTTTCAAAAACAATACTGGTGTCTGGAGAACCTATAGGGGTAAAAATAAATGTATCACCTTCAAACCTCGCAGTACCGTTTACCTGACCAAGACCTTCAAAAGGAATAGTAAAGGTATATATTTCATTGCTTTTACTCCAGGTACTTTCCGTTGTGTCTTCTATTTCACATTCCCCTTCTACAACGGTGTGGAATTCTGAATAGGTTGAAGAATCTGAATTAAATGTGATATTTGAGTTCTGGTTGCATTCACTTAAAACCAAGCCAGGAATTGGTGGGTTGGTTATTTCAACGGCATACCACAAACCCAGAATTTGATCTTCCCCATTCGCATCATCATCTTCACTGCAGGAGGTTAATAGGGCAATACTAAAAAGCATTAAAAAAAGTTTCTTCATAACGTAGGTTTTTATTTTTGTAAATATACAATTTTAAGTAAGTAATAGGATTAAGCGTAACCAGGGATTAATTATTGTATAAAATTGCTAAAAAGTAATTACTATTTTGTTTAAATAAAATATCTATTGATTAAACATTTAACTATTGTCTCAAAATAATTAACAAACATTAAACAATTAATAATGGGTTTCTCGTTTACTTTTACGCTATAACAAAAAATTAGAACTATGAAAACTATTAAATTTACAAAACTTGCCCTACTGGCATTCCTGGCTTTTGGCCTCTTTTCCTGTAGTGACGATGACGACGGGGGAGATGTTATTATGCCAACAAACACAATTGCAGATTTTGTGGCCGAAAATGATGATTACTCCTCTTTACAGGCAGCTTTAGAAGTAACCGGATTGGATGCTACTTTAGATGGCTCTGCTAATTACACTGTTTTTGCCCCAAACAATGCTGCCTTTAATTCATTTCTGTCGGCTAACGGATTCAGTAGTCTTGATGAAGTGCCCACAGATGTTTTAACAGAAATTCTTTTAAACCACGTTCAGGAAGGTGAAATCACCTCTGGTGCGCTTTCTACCGGCTATATTGAAAGTATGGCTACCGGTATGGCTTCAGATTCGCCTTTAAGCCTTTATATTAATACCGAGGACGGGGTAATGATTAACGGAGTTTCAACCGTAACTACTGCCGATGTGGAAGTAGACAATGGAGTGATTCACGCTGTTAATGCCGTTATTGGATTGCCTGATGTTACCACTTTTGCCACTGCCGATCCTAATTTCGATATTCTTGTACAGGCACTTACTGCAGATGAGTCGTTTACGTTTGTAGAAACTTTAATGATGACAGACGCCCCGGCACCATTTACTGTTTTTGCCCCTACTAATGCTGCTTTCGCCAATGTACTTGCCGATTTAGAGTTAGCAGGTTTGGGTGATATTCCAGCTGATCTTTTATCCAGTATTTTAACCTACCACGTAGTTGCCAGTTCAAATGTTCGTGCAGGTGATCTTAGTGATGGTATGATGGTAGAAACCCTTGAAACAGGAAGTTTCACTATCAACCTGGGAGATAATGTAACTATTACTGATGAAAATGGAAGAACAGCAACAATTATCGCTACCAATATCCAGGCGAATAATGGTGTAATTCACGCTTTAGATACTGTACTTCTTCCTGAAAATGATGCGATTGAAATTGAAACTAATACCATTGCAGATTTTGTAGCCGGAAACGAGAATTATTCTTCTTTACTTGCTGCTTTAGAAAAGACAGGTTTAACTTCAACGTTTACCGGTACCGATGAGTATACTGTTTTTGCTCCTGATAATGCTGCTTTTACAGCCTTTTTAAATGAAAACGGATTCAATAGTCTTGATGAAGTACCTGAAGCCTTATTAACCCAGGTACTATTAAACCACGTTCAACCGGGTACAATTATGGCTGCTGATTTAAGTACAGGTTATATTCCAGGTTTGGCCGTATGGGGAGCTTCAGAAGAACCTTTAAGTATGTATATTAATACTGATGACGGCGTAACGATTAATGGAGTTTCTTCTGTAACTACTGCAGATGTTGAAGCTGATAATGGTGTAATTCACGCAGTAGATGCTGTAATTGGCTTACCAGATGTTACCACTTTTGCTACTGCCGATCCTAATTTTGATGTTCTTGTACAGGCCTTAACAAGAGAAGAGTCTTTTACATTTGTTGAAACACTTATGATGAGTGAAGCTCCTGCTCCTTTTACTGTTTTTGCTCCTACAAATGATGCTTTTGTCGGATTATTAGATGAACTTGGAGTTGATTCTCTTGCAGATATTGATGCTGCAACTTTAGAAGCTGTTTTAAGCTACCACGTAGTTGTCGGAGCCAATGTAAGATCTGGAGACCTATCTGATGATATGGTGGTTGAAACTTTACAGGGTGGCGAATTTACCGTAAACCTTGGAGATAATGTTGTAATTACCGATGAAAGAGGAAGAACTTCTACAGTTATCGCAGCCGATGTTCAGGCTACCAATGGTGTAATTCACGCGCTAGATACTGTTCTGCTTCCTGCTGAATAATTTTTGATTGATTTAATAAAAGGTAAAAGCCCCGGGAAATTAATTTCTGGGGCTTTTTTAGTTGATACTTAAAAGTTTTAAATGTCATCCTGAATTTATTTCAGAGCCTGCTCCGAAATTTTCGGAGATCTAAGATATTGTCAATAAAAACAAGTTAGAAGCTGAAACAAGTTCAGCTTGACGAAAGAAAATTTATTCTTCAGCTTTATCTACAACCAGTCTTTCATCGCGGTTAGCGATTTCCCAGGCAGTAAGAAAAACTAATTGTGCTCTTTTCTTTAAAGCTTCATATTCAATTTTTTCAGCGGTATCTGTCGGTTTGTGATAATCTGGGTGAACCCCGTTAAAGTAAAAAATTACCGGAATATTATTTTTCGCGAAGTTGTAATGGTCACTTCGGTAATAAAAACGGTTAGGATCATTTTCATCATTATAAGTATAATCCAGTTCCATATTCATATATTCAGAATTCACATTTTCACTAAGTTCGTGAAGATCTGTACTTAATTTATCACTTCCAATAAGGTAAATATAATTATCGTTCCCTTCGTGATCCTTGTCTATACGGCCAATCATATCCATATTAAGGTTTGCAACGGTATTAGCTAATGGAAATACAGGATTTTCTACATAATATTTTGAGCCTAAAAGGCCTTTTTCTTCACCGGTTAAATGGATAAAAAGGATAGATCTTTTAGGAGTATAACCATCTTTTTGAGCTTCTTTAAACGCCTCAGCAACTTCCAGGATAGCCATTGGACCAGAACCACCGTCGTCTGCTCCATTAAAAATATTTCCTTCATCATCAACTCCTACGTGATCGTAATGTGAGGTGATCACTAAGATTTCTTCAGGTTTTTCACTTCCCTTAATATATCCCAATACATTTTCTGAAGCTTTAAGCTTTCCATTAAAGAATTCAGTTGGAATTTCCTGGTAGTAATTTGAATATCCTTCTGGCGCTTCAATCCCCATTTTTTGATATTCCTTGACAATAAATTCGGCTGCTTTTTTCTGTCCCGGTTCTCCGGTATTTCTACCTTCGTACTCGTCACTGGCAAAAGTGGTAAGATTATTTTGTAATTCAGATGTTGTAATGGTTTCAGCATACTCCATCGGGTTTGCATTTTCAACATTTTTTTGTGTGCCACAGGCTACCACTCCGGCAGTTACGGCCACTAAAAGCATTTTTTTCATAGTTTATGTAATTTTTTTATTAGATACTTCGTTAAATAATCCCGAAGTTTTTATTAAAGTCGCAGCAAGATAGCAGTTTCGGATTAATTTTCAGAGAGGTCTTCAAAAAATTCTTTTCCCAACCGACAATGGAGATTTAAATAAATTAAGATTTACTTGAGAATATATTTCCCATAAATCTTAATTAGCTTTTCCAGTGATTGTTGCTAGTTTAGTACTTTTTCTATTGTTTCTTTTGTAAGTGGAGCCATAACTTTATAACCTGCTAGATTTGGGTGAACCCCATCTTCTGAATATTGTTTGGGTAAACCTTCTTTTTTATCTTTTAGCGGAGTAAAAAGATCTAGATAAGTATGGTTATTTTCCCCGGCAAATTTTGCTAACCAGGTATTGATTTCGGCTATTTTTTGAACAGGTTCCAAACCGGGGCGCCAGGGATAATCGTAAACGGGTAGGATAGAAGCAAGAATAACTTTAATATTATTGGCCTGGGCAAGTTGTGCCATTGCCTTAATGTTATTGGTAATCATTTCTACGGAAGAAAATCCAGTGTTTCCCGCTATATCGTTGGTGCCAGCAAGAATTACTACCGCTTTGGGATTAAGTGCTACCACATCTGGCATAAACCGAATAAGCATTTGTGGGGTTGTTTGTCCACTTATTCCGCGGCCGACGAAATTATTTTTCTCGAAGAATTGCGGCTGTGCATTTACCCAGCCTTCGGTTATGGAATTACCCATAAAGACCACATCGGGATAATTTTTAGTTGCAATTAATTTTTCATTTTCAGTTTTATACTTTTTAAGATTGGCCCAATCCTGTTCCATAAGTTCACGGTATTCTGTTTTTTGTGCAAATGAGAAATTGCTTAAAAGGATTACAACAGAAATTAAAATTACTTTTTTCATAAGTTTAAAAGTATAAAATTGAATTTATTCTGTCTCAAAAATTTAATCAAAAAAAGTATTAAAACCCCACCGATACCTTTGTACGCAATAAAGTGTTTATCTCGGGTTGATTGCCAAAAATGGTACTTGCCCCAACATCTATATTTACATTATTAAAATTTCCTCTTAGCCCGGCACCAACTTCTGTTTGAGGATACAGAAGATCCATATGTGGAGTGCTGATTCGTTCTTCATGATTAAAGGACGGAGTTAAATATCGGCCAAAAAGATAAAAGCTAAACCGCTGGTTAAATTTGTTTTCAAAATTGGCACTAAAGCTGCCGTGAAATCCGGGAGCTTTGTTTTTAAAAATAGTGTTTTGCTCCAGGATGCCCGCGCTTAAAGTGATTAGGAGTTTTTCGGTTTCATAATTAAATGTTTGATTGTTTAATTTATAATAGCCTAAGCCATCAAAAGTATTTTGTGCTTTGTATCGTGAGGTGTAAAAATTACTGGATGTTAATTCTTGATTATTTAAATTTTTTGAGCGTTCCTGGGCGTCTATATTTAAAAAGGATAAAAGAAAGATTAAGGAAAGGAGATGAATAGATGATGACAGTTTTCTCATAAAAACATTGGATTAAAATGCATCAGGCTTTTAAAAATATACTGGTTTTTATTTTTTAAAAGAGGTTAAAGCTTAATAAACAGTAATGTAGAAATTAATTAGGGACTTTTGGGCTAAAGAAATATTAAATATGCTAAAGGCTGATAATTAGGTGGTTTGAGAAAAGCCTGAAAAAACTTATAGAAAAGCTTGTGTGTATTTGTAAAAGCTTGTTATATTTGCATCCGCTAAGCAGAAAAGCTTAGCATTTTATTGGAGGAATGGCAGAGTGGTCGATTGCGGCAGTCTTGAAAACTGTTGACTGTAACAGGTCCGGGGGTTCGAATCCCTCTTCCTCCGCTACTTAACTTACAAAATATTGCAAAAAGCCTCAAACCCTATGGTTTTGGGGCTTTTTTATTTTACAATATTTCAAAATATCCCAAAGAATATCAAGCTAGGAGGTGTCAAATTCGGTGTCACTTGAATAACTGAAATTAGTGACACCTTTATGATGAATATTCCTACAAAAATATTTTAACAATTTGATATTTAGTGTTTTATGATTGATATAATTTCGTACTTTAGAAATGTATTAATCTAAAAAATCTAAAGTCATGGATACAAATTTCTTCCATATTTTTTATCTAAGAGGTGGCGCAAAAAATTCTTTATCACCAATCTACCTTCGAGTCACACTAAGAGGTAAGCGAGCAGCCACTAGTCTTCGTAGAAAAATTTCCAAAGAAGATTGGAATTCTTCAGCAGGAAGGGCCAAGGGGAATACTGAGAAAGCGAAAATTCTTAATAGATATTTATCCAAAGTTGAAAACGACCTCTATATATCTCATCAAAAACTTTTAGAAAAGGGAACGAAGTTTACTGCTCAGGACTTGGTGGACACATTTTTAGGAAAAGACAAGAAAAAAGAAGACCAGGAAAGGATGCTTCTGGATATTTTCCAGGAACACAATGATCGGGTTAATAGACTTGTAGGTAAAGATTTTGCCGCCGGTACAGCTGAAAGATATAGAACGGCTAAAAATCACGTAGGGGAATATATAGAAAAGGAGTACAAAGTTTCGGATATTCCCGTAAAAGAGGTAAACCTCAAATTTATTACCGGCTTTGAATATTATTTAAAGACAGAAAGGAACTGTGCGCATAATTCCGCCATTAAATATGTAACAAACTTTAAAAAAATCATTCGCATAGCATTATCAAACGAATGGATAGCAAAAGACCCTTTTCAGAACTGGAAAGGTAAATTAAAAGTGGTAGATCGGGAGTTTCTAACTGAAGTTGAACTTCAGGCGCTGATCTCCAAAGAAATTAAAAATGAGCGACTGGATTTAATTAAAGATATTTTTACGTTTAGTTGCTTTACTGGGCTTAGTTATGCTGAGGTAAAAAAACTCTCAGAAAAGGAAGTGGTAATTGGTATTGATGGTAATAAATGGATTAAAACTAAGAGAACAAAAACTAAGACCAGATGCAGCGTTCCAATTCTTCCTGTGGCAGAGGCTATATTGGAAAAATATTCTTCGCATCCCGATGTGAGCGAGAAGCGGTTACTTCCAATTCTAAGTAATCAAAAAACGAATGCTTATATTAAGGAAATAGCAGATCTTTGCGGCATCAACAAAAATCTTACATTCCATTTGGCCAGGCACACGTTTGCAACTACTGTTACGCTTGCAAATGGAGTTCCTATAGAGAGTGTGAGTAAAATGCTAGGACACAAAAATCTTCGTACAACTCAGCATTATGCAAAAATTCTAGATCGAAAAGTGGGTGACGATATGGCTGTATTGAAAGAACGATTAGAATCCAAAAATTTTTGGAGAAAGGCTTAATTGCTATTCTATACCGGCTTTAGCTTGAATGGCTATCAATGTATAAGCTATTCGCTTTAACTAGTCCAAAAAATGGACAAGTAAGAAACAAGTAGTGCAGAAGCTATAGCCTAGCTTTAAACCGGCTTTGCTCCGGTTCTGTTCCAAAGAGAAACAAACGCGTAATCGCGCCTAACTTGATCAAACTTTGGCCAAAAAGTTTTTTATTTTTTTCATACTATAAACCTTTCCTTTATGTTTTCAGTTTTTTCCGCTTTTTAAAAAGAAAAAGAGGTAAAATAGTATCAATTAACTGGAATCGGTAATTTCCCTGGTAAAAGACAATATTGTTCCGCTTATCATTGTAGTCTAAACACAGCTCCATAGCTTTTTTACTGGGTACTGAAGCCCCGTAATTCTTTTTGACCTGCAGCAATTTTTGCTTTTCAGCAGCTTCTTTAAGTCTGGAAGCAGTTGACGGTGAAATTTGAAATATCCTACAGATTCCAAGTACAGATAATGGAGCAGGTGCTTCTATATAATTAAAGTTAGGGGATAGAAAATGATAGGTACTGCCTTTTATCTGTACGCTTTTCTTTCTCCTTACTT
>NZ_CAXAVR010000039.1:0-22072 GCF_963972535.1 uncultured Salegentibacter sp. | reverse complement strand
GTTGTAAACGTAAAACTTTCAGAAAGCGGTTCGGCTACTTACGAGATTGCACATCCTGTGGCCTGGGATAAAATTGAAATTTCAGAAGCGATAAAAAATTCGGTGCACAATGCTGATGCTTTTATCTTCGGAAGTTTAATTTGCCGCGATGAGGTTAGTCGTAAAACACTTTACGAACTTTTGCCGGAAGCAAAGTACAGGATATTTGATATTAACCTGCGTCCGCCGTATTATGAAAAGGAGGTTTTGGAAAAACTAATGGAGCAGGCAGATTTTATAAAATTTAATGATGACGAATTATTTGAAATTGCTGAAATGATTGGGTCACCTTATAATTCTATAGAACAAAACCTGCATTTTATTTTTGAAAAAACCAATACCAAAACTATTTGTGTAACTAAAGGTAGACACGGTGCTGTTTTGCTAAAAGATGGGGTGCGCTATTATAATAGTGGTTTTAAGGTTAAGGTAAAAGACACGGTAGGCGCGGGAGATTCATTTCTTGCCAGTTTAATCGCTGGCTTGTTGAAAGAAGAAGAGCCGCAAAGTACCCTGGATTTTGCCTGTGCTGTAGGTGCTCTAGTAGCTGGGAAGGAAGGTGCGAATCCTGAAATTTCCAGGGATATTATTAAAAAATTTATGTTTCCTTAAAAACTGTTGTATTTGATTTTTAATCAAAGAGATGGCCAAAAATTAATTTCAAAATTCTTAACGGTTCCTGCCTTTTAAAAAAAATACTATCTTGAGTTTCTTTTTAAAAGAATATGCAGCAATTTGCCGATATTTTTATGCCCCTTTCTATCGCCCTAATTATGTTTGGGATAGGTTTGGAATTATGTTTAAAAGATTTTAGGAGGGTTTTTGCTCATCCCAGAGCTATTATTACCGGCCTTGTTTCCCAAATATTTTTATTGCCGCTTATTGCTTTTCTATTAATTTTTTTCTGGCCCATAGATCCTATTTATAAAATTGGAATTATGTTGCTCGCCGGCTGTCCCGGTGGTACCGCTTCAAATCTTGTGACGAAAATGCTAAAAGGAAAAGTGGCACTTTCGGTTTCACTTACGGCTTTTAATAGTTTGATTATATTGTTTAGTATTCCGCTGGTAATTGAGTTGAGTTATGCGGTGTTTGGAAATAATGGAGCCAAAGTACAACTGAGTTTTGGGCAAACCATGGGAGACGTGGTCTTAACTGTAGTTTTACCTGTAATGAGCGGGATTTTAATAAACGAATTATACGGGCATAAGTTTGGAGAAAGTTTTCATAAGGCTTTACGTTATATTTTACCGGGTATAATGCTACTCGCTTTTATTGTGGTTATTTTCTTTGACGAAAATCAAAGAGGGGTAGAATATCTAAAACATTTAAACCTTCTAATTCCCCTAATTATTTTGAATTTCGCTACAATTATAGCTGGTTATTTTGCAGCCAGGCGTATGAAACTGAAACATAGCGCTGCTTACACAATTGCGGTAGAAATGGGCTTGCAAAATAGTGTATTGGCGTTATTTATAGCCAATCAGTTATTAAAGGATCAGGATATTAGCCTGGTGGCTATTTTATATGGTAGTTTTTCGCTAATTACAACTTTCCTTGGAGGATGGATTCTTAAACATTACTTTGGGAAAGAGAACATTGAGAAAGTTTAAATAAAAATGCCGGCCACATAAAGCTCAAACAGACCCTACTCAGTTTTATGCTTTTGCAGCCGACATGTTTTAATTGCCAAATTAAAATACAGATCTATTTGTACTTATGTGTCCCAAATTTAGAGCTTTTGTTACTTAGTATTTTACGGATTTCCGTAATTCCAGGTTAACCTTCTGAAAGTGAGAAGTATAAAAATTTATTTTTTCTGAAGTAAATATTTCGATTTCATTTAATTCCCTTAAGTTGAATGAAAACTAAAATAGAATTTGAAGGAATTTTATACGGAATATAGTTTTTTATTTCTTCGTTTTCTCTTACTTCTTAATCAAGTTTTAAATACTCCGCGGTGTACTATTTTTAGTTGAAAGATCTTTCCTGTATTTAAATTTAACTGCGTTTTCAGAATATTTCAGCAGAAAAAACTTATGTTGTATCTATGGTAAGACCATACTAACTAAACTGAAAATTTACTCATGGATAAGCTTTTTGATGAAGATAATATTAAACTCAATTTGCCGGTAAAAATTAGCTACCGGGTTTTAGAAGATGTACTTCAGGAAAAATTAGTGGGAGAGCAAATAGGAATGGAAGATTCTAAAGGCACGGTAAAAAATTATGCCGAGGTATTAGGCGCCAATCTAGGTAAAAGTCAGGAGCCCAATTTTGATCTTACTCTCACTTTAAGACTGAAAACACTCACCACACTTTTTAAAAATAAAGAGGTTACTTTGTTAGTCCATTTAAGACTGGGATTTGATGAAGTAGAGCAGGTGGTAGATGTAGAAGAGTACGAACTGGAAGGCCAAAGTAAAAGTTGGCTTATGGATAATTCTCTTGAAACCCTGGCCAATACTTTAATTTACAAAAAGATTAAAAATAAAATGAAACTGGATCTCAAGCCACATATTAATGAACATCTGGGAAAAGCAAATAGAAAGCTGGGAGACGAAATGGAAGCTGCCCCGGGAGTATTCCTCTCAGGAAATGTAAACACGCTAAAAGTTGCCGAAATAATCCCTGGAGATAGCTTGTTATTAATCCTTTTGGAAATTAGTGCCTATGGTTTTGTGAACGTAAAAGAGATTAAGCTTTAGGTTCAAAAACTTCAAGAATTTCTTCTAGCTTCATAGATCTGGATCCTTTTATTAAGATGCTGCAATTCTTTAATTCGGCCAGTTGTAGGTGTTTTTTAATATTTTCGGTATTCTCAAATTTTATAATATTTGGCCTGTTGGTAGTCGTTTTTTTGAACTGTTTACCTACAAGGTAAATTTCAGAAATATCAGCATTTTCAAGATAATTTACCACAACCTGGTGTTCGGTTTCTGAAGCCGCACCAAGTTCTCCCATATCACCCAAAACCACAATTTTAGTAGTATTGGTTTTTGAATGATTAAAGTGCTGTAATGCTGCCATCATACTGGTAGGATTAGCATTGTAAGCATCTAAATAGATCTTATTTGAATTTCGTTCTATTAATTGCGAACGGTTGTTGGAAGGAACATAACTTTCTATTGCCTCTTTTATCTCGTTAAAGGGAACTTTAAAATATAGACCAACACAGAGCGCAGCCGCCATATTCTTTGCATTGTAACTTCCGCTTAATTGACTTTTAAACTTAGTATCGTTAAAGATTAACTCAGCAGAATCAGAGGAATCGGGATAATCTACCTTTACCTGGGCTTTTCTATTATTTCCGAAGCTAAAAGTATGTTTATAATTTATTTCTAACCTTTGCACTTCATCGTCAAGGTTTAAAAATATCAATTTCTTGTTATCTTTTAGGTGTCTGTATAATTCGGTTTTTGCCTGTATCACACCAGCTAAGCTTCCAAAACCTTCAAGATGTGCTTTTCCAAAGTTGGTGATAAGTCCATAATCTGGCATCGCAATATTAGAGAGAAATTCTATTTCGCCGGGATGGTTAGCTCCCATTTCTATTAATCCAATCTCCGTTTCTTCATCCATTGCCAGTAGGCTAAGTGGCACTCCAATATGATTATTTAAATTCCCCTGGGTTGCGGTAACAGCATATTTTTTTGAAAGTACATTGTATAGAAGTTCCTTGGTGGTAGTTTTTCCGTTACTTCCTGTAATACCTATAATTGGAATACTTAAAAATTTTCGGTGAAATTTAGCGAGGTTTTGAAGCGCCTCCAGGGTGTTTTTTACAACTATGTACTCTTTATCATTTAGCGCGGCTTCCTTATTATCTACAATGGCGCAAATAGCTCCTTTAGCAATTGCCTGTGCTGCAAATTCGTTGCCGTTAAAATTTGCTCCTTTTAAAGCGAAGAAAATGCTTCCGGGTTCAATATTTCGGGTATCGGTAGAAATTCCTGTGCTTACCAGGAATCTTTGATGAATTAATGCTGTTTTCATATTTAGCGTTTTCTAAGTCTGAAATTAAGTTATTTCAGGGCTTCAAAATTAAAGCTATAAAAAAAGCCCTAAACAAATAGGGCTTTTATCATAATTTTTAGAAGATTAGAATTTCTAATTTCTTGCTTTTTTATTGTCATCCAAAGATTTTGAACCAACTCTGGACATTGCATTTCTAAATCCAATATAGTCGGTCGCCATATCTTGTGGGAAATATCTACGTTGTGCTGGGTCTAGCCAGTAAGCACGATCTCTCCATGAACCCCCTTTGTAAACTCTAACTTCGTCACTAATAAGAGTAGTCCTGTCTGCAGTGTCATATCCACGTCTTGTTCCCGTAGTATCTGTAGTATTTGCTACATTATAAGTTGGGGAGTTATACATACGTTCAGATTCTTCGTCTGCTTGCTGAAATGACTGATAATAACGGCTAGAGCTTTTATCACCATCTCTAAAATTACGCTGATCACTATCGGTATAGTTGGTGCGCATATAAGTATCTTCTTCGGTAACTGGTATTTGAGCAATGTCTCCCGGGTAAGATCTGGCAACCAGTCTACCGGTAGCGAGAGTATCAAATTCAATTTCTTCTACACCAACTACTTTTACAGAACCGTCTTCGTTAATAGCGTGTTTTGTATAAACATTCCCTCTATAGTAGTTGAAATCGTTAAATTCATCATCAACTATTGGTCGGTATACATCGGCAACCCATTCGGCTACGTTACCGGCCATATCATAAAGACCAAAATCGTTAGGCTCGTAAGATTTTACTTCAGCGGTAATATCGGCGCCATCATCACTCCAACCTGCAATTCCTCCGTAATCTCCGGCACCTTGCTTAAAGTTAGCTAATTGGTCTCCCTGTCTTTTTACATCACCAGAACGAGTATATTGACCATCCCACGGATATTTTTTTCTTCCTCTGTAAACATTATAATCTCTAATTCCTACTAAAGCAGAGGCGGCATATTCCCACTCAACTTCAGTTGGTAATCGATACTCGGGAAGTAGAATTCCGTCTTTACGTTGTACATAAGTTTGCTCACCAAGAGCATTTCCTTCTGCATCAGTATTTTGATTATCTATCATGTCCTGAGATGCGTCTCCTCCCTGGCTTATTTCGGTATTTCCACCGTATGCCTGGCTTGGTGCGTTTAAGTAGGTTTCGGTATTAAATGTAGTACCGGCTTGAACATCGGTATAACGGGCTCCTTCTTTAGTGTAGCCGGCTTCCTCCAGTAATAATTCGTTTACCCTATCGGTTCTCCATTTACTAAATTCAACAGCTTGTACCCAACTTACTCCAACTACAGGATAATTTCCATAAGCAGGATGACGTAAATAGTTGTTTACCATTGTTTCGTTGAATCCTAATCTATTTCTCCAAACAAGGGTATCTGGTACTGCACCATTATAAATATTTCTGAAATTTTCCTGGGTAGGAGGGAAAACTTTTTTCAACCAGTCCAGGTATTCCATATACATCATATTGGTAACCTCTGTCTCATCCATATAGAAGGACTGTACATGTTGCTGGGTAGGAGTATTGTTCCAATCGTGCATAACATCGTCCTGCACCTGCCCCATAGTAAAGGTTCCTCCTTCAACAAAAACCAGCCCCGGGCCGGCTTCCTGTTCCTTATAATCTGTGTTATATTGAAATCCGCCTTCATCTGAATTAATGTCCCATCCAGTAGCTCTGGAGTTGTCTTCATAGTCCCGGGAATTATTACAGCTTAGTAAACCAACGCCAAGAACGAGGGTTAAAAAGGCTCTAAAAGCAATATTGATTCTCATATTCATCATCTCTTTTGGTAGAAATATTAGGCTTTGCAATATAGTAATTAACGCTAAAAGTACAAGTTTATTTTATGTTCTCTCAAAGGCTTTGGTTTTCTTTAAAACCCTGATGTCCTTAGCACTTAGGCTAGACAAAGCTCTTTTTGATTTCCTGTGTACCGTTAATTTTTGCTCCCGGTAAAGCAGGAAGCAGCAAAATTAATTGTTTTTTATTTAACTGAAGGTTACTGTACTTAAAAAAGTAGCTAAAATTCAAAACGTACAATATTACACCTATTTTAAAGTTGTGATAGACCTACTCTATTTACTTTTATAAGTTTTATTATTCCAGATAAACTTCTGGCCTTGTTTTAATCTGCCTTTAGAATTATTTAAACTTAAGGTCTTTTCTTAACAAGATTATTAGTATATATTTGTTAATCATTAATTAATATGATGAAAAAAATTACAATCTTATTGCTCGGGTTAATTTTAAGCTCTCAATTTAAAATGACAGCCCAAGAAGAAAGGGATAGAGTTATAACAACCGCAGTCCCTTTTTTACTAGTAGCTGCTGATGCACGGGCAGCTGGAATGGGAGACCAGGGAGTAGCAACATCGGCTGATGTTTTTTCCCAGCAATGGAACCCAGCGAAATATGCTTTCGCTACCAGTGAACACGGGATAGGGGTTTCTTATACACCATACTTAAGTGATATTGTTAGTGATATCTTTCTTGGGAATATTAGTTATTACCATAGAATTAATGAAAGGAGTGCCGTTGCTTCAAGCTTAAGATATTTTAGCCTGGGTAGTATAGAACGTAGGGCAAGTTTTGAACAGGCTCCTTTAGTGGTTAATCCAAATGAACTTACCTTTGATGTTTCTTATTCTTTGCGCCTAAGTGATAATATTTCTATGGCAGTAGCCGGGCGTTACTTGCATTCAGATCTTGGCTTGCAGGACGAAGAAGATTTAGGTGCGGCCAATAGCTTTGGGGTAGATGTGGCAGCATACTACCAGAGTAATCAAATGGTTTTTTCAAATTTTAACGGAGTTTGGAAAGCTGGCGCAAATATTTCTAATATTGGCCCTAAGATGAAATATGAAGATGCAGGGCAGGAAAATTTTATCCCAACAAATTTTAAAGTAGGAACTGGTTTCGACTTTATTTTTGATATAGAAAATCGTTTAGGTGCTTATGTTGAATTCAATAAACTTTTAGTACCAACGCCAAGAGATTTTAATGATGATGGAGAAATTGATGCTGAAGATGATGCCGAATATAATGATATTGGTGCTATAGAAGGAATTTTCACTTCCTGGGGAGATGCGCCGGGTGGTTTTGGAGAGGAACTTCGTGAAGTAACCTGGGCGCTTGGCGCCGAATATATGTATCGCGAGGCTTTTGCATTTAGAGCCGGGTATTTTAGTGAAAGTCTTACCAAAGGTTCCAGGAGATTTGCTTCTTTTGGCGCAGGTTTTAAATATGAGCAGGTAAACATAGATATTTCTTATTTATTCTCTACCTCGCCGGTACCAAGTCCGTTGGAGGGAACCCTTCGTTTTGGTTTAACTTTTAATTTTGGAGGCCAATTCCCTGTTTATTAAATTATATTTCAGTTAATTTAATATTTGCAGCTTAGCAGGTTTCTATTATCTTTCCCTTCCAATAATTTTTATATGAAGCCATTAAAAGTTACCTCAAACTTTGAGGTCTATGATTCTGTTGAAGAACTTCCGCAGGCCATTCAGAGTTTGATGAAAACCGCCGTAGAAGCCCGGGATAAAGCCTATGCGCCTTATTCGCAATTTAAGGTAGGCGCTGCTATAGCATTAAATAATAATGAAGTTGTTACCGGAAGCAACCAGGAAAATGCTTCGTATCCTTCAGGTTTATGTGCCGAACGTACCGCAATTTACTACTCAGGTGCCGCTTTTCCCAAAGCTCAAATTCAAAACATTGCCATTTCAGCTAAATCTATGAAGCACTTGGTAGAAGCTCCTGTGCCACCTTGCGGGGCTTGCAGGCAGGCGCTGGTAGAATATGAAGTTAAACAGGAAACCGATATTGCGGTCTATTTTATGGGTGAGACCGGTAAGGTGATGAAAGCAAATTCTATAAAAGATTTACTACCTTTAATCTTTGAGAATTCGGTCTTATAACGTTTTCGTTATTTTTGCTTAAAAACTGTTTTCCATTCTTATTGAAAATAGTATTTTTGTTATCCGCTTGGCAAACCCATCTGTCTGGCCTAAAATTAATAAGTTAAATGAAGAAAGTAACAAAAGCCACGTATTTAAAGTGGTACGAGGATATGCTGTTTTGGCGTAAATTTGAAGATAAACTTGCGCAGGTTTACATTCAGCAGAAAGTAAGAGGTTTTTTGCATTTGTATAATGGGCAGGAAGCTATCCTGGCTGGTGCCCTTCATGTAATGGACCTGGAAAAGGATAAAATGATTACCGCTTATCGTAACCACGTGCAGCCAATTGGTTTGGGAGTAGATCCTAAACGAGTAATGGCGGAACTTTACGGGAAAGCTACAGGAACTTCTCAAGGTCTTGGTGGTTCTATGCATATTTTCTCTAAAGAACATAACTTTTATGGAGGTCACGGTATTGTTGGAGGTCAAATTCCACTTGGTGCCGGTCTTGCATTTGCAGATAAATACTTTAAGCGTGATGCAGTAACTCTTACCTTTTTAGGAGATGGTGCTGCAAGACAGGGGTCTCTTCATGAAACTTTAAATATGGCCGTAAAATGGAATTTACCGGTTGTATTTTGTGTAGAGAATAACGGGTATGCCATGGGAACTTCTGTAGCCAGAACTTCTAAGGGAACAGATATCTGGAAACTTGGTAATGGTTACGAAATGCCTTGTGGACCTGTAGATGCTATGGATCCTGTTAAGGTTGCAGAAGCTTTAGACGAAGCAATAAAAAGAGCCAGAAAAGGTGACGGACCAACATTTTTAGAAATGAAAACTTACCGTTACCGTGGTCACTCTATGAGTGATGCTCAAAAATATAGAACAAAAGAGGAAGTTGCAGAATATCAGGAATTAGATCCAATCACTACGGTGTTGAATATAATTAAGGATAAAAAGTATGCTTCTGAAGATGAAATAAAGAAAATCAACAAACGCGTTAAAGATAAAGTATCTGAATGTGAGAAATTTGCTGAAGAGTCAGATTTCCCAGAAAAGAACGTGATGTATGATGTTGTTTACGAACAGAAAGATTATCCGTTTTTAGCACATAAACCTCAGTAAATTATGGCAGAAGTAATAAACATGCCGCGTTTGAGCGACACCATGGAAGAAGGTGTTGTTGCGAAGTGGTTAAAGCAAAAAGGTGATAAAGTTGAAGAAGGTGATATCCTTGCTGAAATTGAAACCGATAAAGCTACAATGGAGTTTGAGTCTTTCTATGAAGGAACTTTACTTCACATAGGTATTGAAGAGGGCGAAACCGCTCCCGTAGATACTTTGCTTGCTATTATTGGAGAGGAAGGCGAAGATATTTCAGAATTACTGAAAGGCGGCGGAGATGCCGATAAAGATAAAGAAGAAGATACTTCGGATTCTAATGAAGACGAGGGCGAAGATGAAGCTGAAAGTGATGGTGATAGCGACGATGGAGGAATTCCTGAAGGCGTAGAGATCATTACTATGCCTCGTTTAAGCGATACCATGGAAGAAGGTACCGTGGCTTCGTGGTTGAAAAAAGAAGGTGATAAAGTAGAAGAAGGAGATATCCTGGCCGAGATCGAAACTGATAAGGCCACGATGGAATTCGAATCTTTTTACGAAGGGACTTTGCTTAAAATAGGTCTTGAAGAAGGCGAAACAGCAAAAGTAGACAGTCTTCTTGCTATTATAGGACCAGAAGGAACAGATGTTTCTAACGTTTCAGTAGACGGAAAGTCTAAAAAGAAATCTTCAGAAAAATCAGAGAAGAAAGAAGATAAATCTGAAGAAAAAGAAGAAAGCAAATCTTCAGAAAAGAAATCTTCAGATTCTACAAAAGACGGTGGAAGAATTTTTGCTTCTCCGCTTGCCAAAAAAATGGCAGAAGATAAAGGTATAGATCTTTCAAATGTTAAGGGAAGCGGCGGCAATGGCCGTATTGTGAAAAAAGACATTGAAGATTATAAACCTTCAGAAAAACCTGCTGCTGCAAAAGAAGAAAGTAAAGGAGACGCAGCTGCTGCACCACAACCTTATGTGCCTGCAGGAGAAGAAAGCTTTGAAGAGATTAAAAACTCTCAAATGCGTAAAACCATAGCCAAACGACTTGGGGAATCTAAGTTTAACGCACCGCATTACTATCTAACTATAGAGGTAGATATGAGTAATGCAATGGCTTCTCGTAAACAAATTAATGAAATGCCAGATGTTAAAGTATCTTTTAACGATATGGTTATTAAGGCGAGTGCAATGGCGCTTCGTAAGCACCCACAGGTAAATAGCCAATGGACAGGAGAATCTATGAAAATTGCTAAGCACATTCATATGGGTGTTGCAGTGGCCGTAGAAGAAGGTCTTGTAGTTCCTGTTTTAAAATTTGCCGATCAAATGTCTATGACCCAAATTGGGAATAATGTAAAAGACGTTGCTGGTAAAGCGAGAAACAAGAAATTACAACCAAAAGATATGGAAGGTAGTACCTTTACCGTGTCTAACCTGGGAATGTTTGGGATAGTTGAATTCACCAGTATTATTAACCAGCCAAACTCAGCAATTCTTTCGGTAGGAACTATTGTTGAAAAACCGGTGGTTAAAAATGGTGAAATTGTAGTAGGAAATACTATGAAATTAACCCTTGCTTGCGATCATAGAACAGTAGACGGTGCAACCGGTGCTGCTTTCTTAAAAACGCTTAAAACTTATATGGAGAACCCGGTAACTATGTTAGCATAATCCTGGTTTTTAAAAATAACTAATTATTAAAATCCCGCAGCTTTGCGGGATTTTTTTATCTTTAACGGTATGAGAAAAATTACACTTAGTTTCACTTTGTTAGCGGCAATTCTGCTAATTTCTTCCTGCGGAAATTCACAATCTGCTACCACTTCAAAAGAAGTAAAAACAAATTTAAATACTAATGTTCAACAAGCTGAAGTTGAAGAATTACTGAATTATTTATCTTCAAATGAATTAAAAGGAAGGGAAACCGGGACAGAAGGAATTGAACTGGCCGCGCAAAAAATTGAAAGCATTTTTGAAGAAAATGGGATTCAAAAATATTTCGACACATATCGGCACAATTTTGAAATAAAGGGTGTTGAAGGATTTAATGTGGTTGGAATGTTGGAAGGAAACGATCCTAAGCTTAAAGATCAATTTATTATTCTTGGTGCACATTACGATCATATAGGGATCCAGGAACCCGTAGAAGGAGATTCCATTGCCAATGGAGCTAACGATAATGCTGCAGGCACCGTTGCAGTCGTAGAACTGGCTAAGAAATTTGCCGAAATAGATAATAATAAGCGAAGCATTATGTTCGTGTTATTTTCTGCGGAAGAAATGGGGCTTGTAGGAGCAAGAAAAATAGCGCAACAACTTAAGAAAGATAAGCTTGATCTTTATACTTTATTCAATTTTGAAATGATTGGTATACCTATGCACAATAAAGATTATATTGGTTATCTCACCGGTTACGAAAACTCTAATTTTGCCGAAAAATTCAATGAATATTCAGGTGAAAAAGTGCTTGGGTTTTTGCCACAGGCTAAAGAATATAATTTATTTAAACGAAGCGATAATTACCCGTTTTTTGAAGAATTCAATGTCCCTGCGCAAACAATTTCAACATTCGATTTTACTAATTACGATTACTATCATCACGTTGCCGATGAAGCAGAAGAGCTTGATGTAGCGCATATGACCAATGTGATTGAAAGCGTAATTCCGGGAATTTTGAAGATGGCGAATACACCCGAGAAAGAAATAATACTGATTAAAAAATGAAACATATTGTCATAACAGGAACCAGCCGTGGAATGGGCTACGAAATGGTAAAGTTTTTTGCCGAAAAAGGGCATAAAATACTGGCGCTTTCCCGAAACGACAAGCCGGTTTCTGAATTAAACCTGGACAACGTAACTACTTTTTCCTGCGATATTTCAAAGCCGGAAGATCTTGAAAAAGTTTCAGCATTTATCGATGCAAAATGGGAAAAAGTTGATGTTCTTATTAACAACGCCGGGGCGCTTATCAATAAACCTTTTGAAGAAATTTCAGCAGAAGAATTTCAAAAAATATACAGTACAAATGTTTTTGGGGTAATTGGTTTAACTCAAAAATTATTGCCCTTTATGAAGAGAGACTCACACGTGGTAAATATTAGCACCATGGGTGGCGTACAGGGCAGTGTTAAATTCCCGGGGCTTTCGGCTTATAGTTCCAGTAAAGCCGCAATAATTACTTTAACCGAGCTTTTAGCCGAAGAATATAAAGAAAACGGACCATCTTTTAATGTTTTAGCATTAGGAGCTGTACAAACCGAAATGCTAGAAGAAGCATTTCCCGGGTTGGAAGTTCCACTTTCAGCTAGAGATATGGCAGAATATATTGCCAATTTTAGCCTCACAGGGCATAAATATTATAATGGTAAATTGCTCCAGGTATCTAACAGTACTCCGTAGCCAATGAGAGAAATTCTTGAAAGATATATTCCTGAACGAGCGGTTCCCCCGGTTTTTGAAATGATTAAAGCCAATAATGTTCATTTAAAAATTGTAAATGAACGTAAAACAAGGCACGGCGATTACCGCAGAATGCCCAATGGTGCTCAGCAAATTACGGTAAATGCCAATTTAAATAAATACCGGTTTTTAATTACTTTGGTTCACGAAATTGCCCATTTACTGGCTTTTGAGAAATTTGGCAGGCAAATAAAACCACACGGGCAGGAATGGAAATTTACTTTCAGGGAGTTAATGTTGCCATTTATAAGACCAGAAATTTTCCCGTCAGGATTGCTTCCGGTAATTGCGCAACATTTTAGAAATCCTAAAGCCAGTAGCGATACCGATGCAAAATTATCGGTAGCGCTTAAAAGTTTTGATCCTGAGAACGATAAAAACTATATTTTTGAAATTCCGTTTGGAGGAATTTTCCGAATTTATAACGGGAAAACTTTTAAAAAAGGGGAAAGAAGAATAAAACGCTACGAATGTCTGGAAGTAGATACGGGTAAAGTTTATTTGTTTCAGCCCAATGCAGAGGTGGAGTTGCTAAAAAATTAATTCCTTTTTTATGAAAAACACAAATCACTACGCAATATTAATGGCCGGCGGGATTGGTTCACGTTTCTGGCCGGTAAGTACTTCCAAATACCCTAAACAATTTCAGGATATTTTAGGTGCTGGTTCAACGCTTATTCAAACTACTTTTCATCGCTTAGCGAAGCTTATGCCTGTTGAGAATATAATTATTCTCACGCATAAGGAATATAAAGATGTTGTAAAGGAACAGTTGCCACGAGTTAAAGATGAACAAATTGTTCTGGAGCCAGAGATGAGAAATACAGCTCCCAGTATTTTACTTGGCGCTTTAAAAATTAAAAAGAAGAATAAAGATGCGCTGATTTTGGTTGCGCCCAGTGATCACTGGATTCAGGGTGATTTAGAGTTTCAGGAAAATATAGAAGAAGCTTTTCAAATTGTTGCAGAAGATGATAAATTAATTACACTGGGAATTGAGCCTACTTTTCCCAATACCGGTTATGGTTATATTAAGTATAACGAGGAAGAAGGAAATGGCGCTAAACCGGTTTTAAAGTTTACCGAAAAGCCTACTTTTAAAAAGGCTGAAACATTTCTCAAAGAAGGAAATTACGCCTGGAATGCCGGTATTTTTATATGGAGCGCCGAATTTATTGTAAAAAGTTTTAAAGAACATCAACCAGAAACTTTTAGGCTTTTTGAGGCGGGGAGCGATGTTTATAACACTAATGAAGAGCAGAAGTTTTTAGATGAAAATTATCACAAAGCACAAAATGTTTCTATAGATTACGCTATTATGGAGAAATCTGATAGCGTGTTTGTGATTCCTGCCAAATTTAAATGGAACGATTTAGGCACCTGGAAATCCCTGGAAGATGAATTACCGCAAGATGAGCATAATAATACCATTGTGAACGGCCGACTTTTACCATTTGAGTCCACTGGAAATATTATTAAAACTCAGAATAATAAGGCAGTAGTTTTGGAAGGCCTTAATGACTTTGTGGTGGTAGAGAATGATGCCGTTTTATTAATCTTCCCAAAGGAAAAAATACAGGATATTAAGGAAATTAGAGAAAAGGCTATAGAGAAATTTGGAGAAGATTTAGGTTAAGTATATATGGAGAATAATCAGAAACCTGAAAATAATCAAAACCTTGCTTCACAGGAAAACTCTGAAGATTTGGGTAAAAGTGCCAAGGGGATTTGGCAAAATATAAAAGCGCTTGTAAAAGAACTTCTTGAAATTCGGCACGATACCGATAGGGAATCTACTGTTGAAGCGGTAAAAAAAGATATTTCTTTTAAAGGTCACAATGCCTGGATTCTTATATTTTCAATATTTGTGGCTTCTGTAGGCCTTAATGTAAGTAGTACGGCGGTTGTTATTGGGGCGATGCTTATCTCTCCTCTAATGGGTCCTATTGTGGGCGTGGGAATGTCTGTAGCCATAAACGATGTACTTACCCTTAGGAAATCTTTTATCAACCTTGGTTTAATGGTTGGCTTAAGTGTACTTACCGCCTATATTTATTTTCTTGTTTCTCCCGTTAAAACCGAGACTCCTGAACTTATTGCGAGAACTTACCCTACAATTCTGGACGTCCTGGTGGCAATCTTTGGTGGTTTGGCGTTAATTGTAGCTAAAACCAAAAAAGGAACTATTGCAAGTGTAATTCTAGGGGTTGCTATAGCCACAGCACTTATGCCGCCACTTTGCACCGTAGGTTATGGGTTGGCTATTGGTAACTGGTCTTATGCCGGTGGTGCTTTGTACCTATTCTCAATTAACGCGGTATTTATTGCGCTTTCCACCTTTGTAGTAACTAAAGTGCTTGGTTTTCCTTTAGTAAAATATGTAAATAGTAAAAAACGCCGAAGAACGGCGCAAATAGCTTCTACTATTGCTGTAATTGTTATGATTCCCAGTGTGATTTTGTTTGTTTTCTTACTTCAGGAACAATTATTTGAAACCAAAGCTAAAGAGTTTATAGCTACTGTTATGAGATATGATGGTACTGAAACTATTAAATCTTCGTACGATTATAATGAAAAAAGTATTGAAGTTTATCTTATTGGAAACCGGGTGCCGCAGGCTACAATTTCTACCTGGCAGCAGCAAATAGACGATATTGAGGCTTTAAAAGAAACTGAATTAATAGTACACCAGGGAGCAGATCCCACTGGTAATATAGATCAGCTTTCTACTCAGGTTAGGAGCGGAATCCTGGAAGATCTTTATATTAAAAACCAGGAGTTAATTGAAGATAAAGATGAAAAAATAGCACTTTTAGAAAAAGAAATTTCCAGGTATCGTGGCGACGGATTTTCATTTAGTGATTTAAGTCAGGAAGCAAAAATAAATTATGACGGAATAGACGAGTTAGGCTATTCTAATTTAATTACTACTAATTTTGCGAAAACCGATACTATTCCCACTTTTACGGTAGGCTGGAAAAATAATTTAAATAACCGGCAAATCACCGAGCAAAAACAACGTTTTGAAAAGTGGTTAAAAGTGCGTTTAAAACTAGATACGCTGCAGGTAAAATCGGTTAATTAAAGTCCTTGCTGTTGTGCTTCTCTTACCTTTTGAAAAAGGTTAGAAGAATAAACAAAATCGGTCACGGTTTCATCATCGGTTTTAAATATTTGAGATTTATCACCTTTCCAGGCTAAAACCCCATCTTTTAGAAAGGCAATTTTTTCGCCTATTTCTAAAACCGAATTCATATCGTGAGTAATAATTATAGTAGTGATATTATATTCGTGAGTAATTTCCTGAATAAGATTATCTATTACCGTAGCAGTTTTGGGATCCAGCCCAGAGTTTGGTTCATCACAGAATAAATATTTTGGTCGGTTTACAATGGCCCGGGCAATAGAAACTCTTTTTTGCATCCCTCCACTAATTTCTGAAGGCATTTTTTTCTCAGACCCATCTAAATTTACACGTTTTAAAACCTCTCTTACACGCTCCAGGTTTTCTTTCTTTTTCTTTTTAGTAAACATTCTCAACGGAAACATTACATTTTCTTCAACCGTCATAGAATCAAAGAGTGCCCCGCCTTGAAAAACCATTCCTATTTGCTTGCTAAGGTCTTTCTTTTCGTCTTCAGTAAATTCAGTATAAGGTTTTCCGTCGTATTTAATCACTCCTTTTTCAGGTGTAAATAAACCCAGCATACATTTTAGAAGTACACTTTTTCCTGATCCAGATTCACCAATTATAAGGTTTGTTTTACTTTTATCGAAAGTAAAGTCTATCCCTTTTAAAACTTCCTCGCCATCAAATGCTTTATGTAAATTTTCAACTTCTATCATTAACTTAGTAATAATTGGGTTACTGCGTAATTTGTGATGATTATAACTACACTGGTCCACACAAAAGATGTGGTACTGGCTTCACCAACTTCCAGGGCGCCACCTTTCATATAATAGCCATGATAAGCGGGAACTGTTGCCAAAATAAAGGCAAATAAGAATGTTTTAATAAATGCATACACCAGGTGAAAAGGAATAAAGTCTTCCTGAAGTCCCTGTACAAACTGATCTGGTGGTACAAAACCTCCAAAAACCGCTGCCGCATAAGCTCCAAAAACTCCTAAAAACATGGAAATAGCGATTACAAAAGGGTAAAAGAGCATTGCTATTATCTTTGGGAAAATAAGATAATTTAAAGAATTAATACCCATTACTTCCAACGCATCAATTTGTTCGGTAACGTTCATAGAACCTATACTGGATGTAATATAAGAACCCACTTTTCCCGCCATAATTATAGAAATAAAGGTAGGTGCGAATTCCAGGATTATAGATTGCCTGGCCGCGTAGGCAATAAGCGTTTTGGGAATTAAAGGATTATTTAGATTTAAGGCTGTTTGCAGAGCAACTACAGCTCCAATAAAAAAGGATAAAAAGGCTACAATTCCCATGGAGCCAATAATCAGGTCATCTAATTCTTTAAGGATTAAACCTCTTAAAACCGAACCTTTGGTCATTCTGTGAAAAGTCCCTTTCAGCATTAAAAAATATTCCCCAATGGAGTGTAGATAGTTCATTAAGCAATTTTTGTAAAGCTAAAATACTAAAAAATTACTCCAAAGTATTTAACGTAGAATTAATCTTTAGCCTAATAAGTTTAGTATTTTTGGGCTACTTCTATAAAACAAAATATGATGAAGCGATTTACATTTTTATTATTGGCCACATTTTTGGCATTTCAGGGTTTTTCCCAGGAGAATGAAGAAGAAAAACCTAAACTGGTTGTAGGAATTGTGGTAGACCAAATGCGCTACGATTATCTTACGAGATTTTGGGATAGGTTTGGTGAAGACGGTTTCAAAAAGTTGATAAATGACGGTTATAATTTTAAGAATAATCATTTTAATTATGTGCCTACCTATACCGGGCCGGGACACGCTTCGGTTTATACTGGAACCAGCCCAATGAATCACGGTATTATTGGTAACGGCTGGTACGATAAATTTATACACGAATCGGTTTATTGTGCAGGAGACGATTCTGTAGAACCAGTGGGAACTAAAGATGATGCTGGGAAAATGTCTCCGCATAGAATGAAAACCACTACGGTAGCCGATGAAAACCGCTTGCATACTCAAATGCGCGGAAAAACAATTGGGGTTTCTATTAAAGATAGAGGGTCCATTCTTCCGGCAGGCCATACTGCAAACGCAGCTTATTGGTTTCATGGCTCTGATGAAGGGAAGTGGATTACCAGTTCATTTTATATGGAAGAACTACCGCAATGGGTGAAAGACTTTAATGATTCAGATAAAGTAGAAGCTTACCTGAAACCGTGGACTACTTTACATGATATTGAAAGCTATAACGAAAGCGGAAGTGATAAGAATAATTTTGAAGGTGGTTTTAGAGGAAAAGAAGATGCTACTTTTCCATACGACCTTGAAGAGTTGAGTGAAGAAAATGGTGGGTTTGATATCATTGAAAATTCAGCTTATGGAAATGATATTACCCTGGAGTTTGCATTGGCGGCGATTGAAGCCGAAGACCTGGGCCAGGATGTTGATACCGATTTCCTTGCGCTAAGTTTTTCAAGTCCCGATAAGATAGGTCATAATTTTGGCGTGAATTCTAAAGAGATTCAGGATACTTATCTTAGACTTGATAAAAATATAGCACAACTTTTAGAAGAATTAAATGCGAAAGTTGGCGAAGGTAATTATACGATCTTTTTAACCGCAGATCACGGTGGAGTAGATGTGCCCGCTTATCTTGAATCTGTAAATATACCGGCAGGATATTTTGAATCTGATGTGTTTGAAGATAAACTTAAAGATTTTGTTTTAAAAGAATTTGATGAAGATGAACTTATAGAAAGTGTTTATAACAGCCAGATTTTCTTTAATTATGAAGTGATGGAAGAAGCCGAAATAAGCTCTTCAGAGTTACAGGCTAAATTGGCACATTATATTCTTCAGTTGGATCAAATAGATAAAGTGTATACCAGGGATCAGCTTAGCAGCGGTAGTTTTGTAACCGGTGCAGGCGCAGCTATTCAAAACGGATTTAATCAAAAGAGGAGTGGAGATTTGGTGTATGTTTTAGATCCTGCAACTATTGTATATTCCGAAACAGGTTCTACCCACGGTAGCGGATTGATGTACGATACCCACGCGCCTTTAATTTTCTACGGAAGCGGAGTGAAAAAAGGCAGCACAACCCAAAGAACAGAAATTGTAGATATCGCACCAACGGTTTCAGCGATTTTAGGAATCTCATTTCCTAACGGAACTACCGGAAAACCATTATATATGATGCTGGATGCTGAAGAAACTGAGGTTTCAGAATAATTTCTCCTGCATTTTTTTCCAGCGTAAATTTTTTATAAAACGGCCTTCATCTTTATTTACAAGATAAGGTCGTTTTTCATTTTTAGCATATAAAAATCCGGTGATACAGTTTAGGAAAAAGCTGAAGTCTTTCTTTTTAAAGGCGAGTTTGGCTGAAGCTATAAAAGTGATCACAAACCCATATCTTAAGCTGTAAAAGGCTTCACCCTGCTTATATTTTGAAGTTTTATTGTAATTCTTTCCGGTAGGTTTAAGATGTTTTACCCTCAGGCTTTCATCGGTCTTTATTTCCCAGCCGTGATACTGTGCAAGTAATTCATCTACGGTGTCCCAACCCATAGCCGGTTTTAAGCCGTCAATATCTTTGAAACAGGCTTTGCGATAAGCTTTTAAGGCACCGCGAATATGATCTTTTCCCGTTAGATTTTCCAGGACCCATTCTCCATTTTTCTTAATTTCACAGAATCCGCCGACCATACCGATTTTGGCGTTTTCCTTAAAATGAAGGCTAATTTTCTCTAAATAATTCTTCGGGAAAATTAGATCGGCATCAAACTTACATACAATGTCATAATTGTCGTCAAGTGTTTTAAAACCTAAATTAAAAGCGTTTACTACTTTGCTTCCTGGCAAATGTTTGCCTTTTGAAACATTCTTTATCAGCGAGATTTCAGGATGTTTTTTAGTAAATTCTGAAACAATTTCTGAAGTATTGTCAGTAGAGCCGTCATCTACCACTACAATTTTATCAGCCGGTCGACTTTGGCCGATTAAGGACTGAAGCGTTTCGCCAATAAATTCAGCTTCATTATATGCCGGAATAATAATATAGGTCTTCAAGTGGCGAAATTTAAAGGTTCTGCAAAGATTAATTTCGCTTAAATCCTTTCGGCATAAACCGCGTAATATCTAGGCGTAAAATATCTTAAAATTGGTCTAACTCCCAATTTGTTGACAGGATTGGTCCACTTTTTTCTGCTAATAATTTTCCATCCTGCTTTTTCTAAAAGCCAATCAAATTGCCAGTCTTCAAACTCGTGGTAATGCCGGTCTCGCATATCTGTTTTGCTACGATAAGCGCTGGAAAACCACAATTTAAGCGGGACGGTAGCTACTAGTTTATCGGCTTTAATATTTGATAAGACGTTATAAGGAGAAACCAGGTGCTCAAAAATTTCGAATGCGGTTACCACATTATAAGCGTTAGTTTCTACGGCTGTAGTGTTTATGTCCAGATCTTCCCCTTCGGTATTTTGCACCTTATAATTATGTTTTTCCATAATTTCTGAAAAAGGGTTTTTTACTCCCAAATCAAGAATTTTTTCAGGGGCGGGTACATTTGCTTTTAAAAACTCTAAAGTTTCCTTATATCGTTTGTTGGGGAAGCTATTTTCGTACATCTAGTATTGGTAAACTATCGCGTTTACATTCATCCCAGCACCAACGCTGGCGAACATCACCACATCGCCTTTTTCAAGTTGTTGATCGGCAATTTTATTTTTTACCACAAGATCGTAAAGCGTGGGAACGGTAGCCACACTGCTGTTACCTAACTCCTGAATAGTCATAGGCATTACCTTATCTGGAACTTCTTGTTTATGAAGTTTATAAAAGCGTTTAATAATCGCTTCGTCCATCTTCTCGTTAGCCTGGTGAATAAAGATCTTTTTAAGATCTTTTATGTCTTTTCCGCTATTTTCAAGGCATGTTTTCATCGCCCCGGGAACGTGCATCAGTGCAAATTCGTAGATTTTGCGGCCGTTCATTTTAATATATCGCAAATCGTCTGGTGCTTCCGTTCGGTTAGATTTTCCGAAGTAAATATAATTTGCTTCATTAAAAGCATAAGTACCAGATTCGTGAGCGAGGATTCCACCTTCTTCTTCGGTTTCTTCTAAAACTACGGCCCCAGCACCATCAGAAAAAATCATAGAGTCACGGTCGTGTTTATCTACAACTCGAGATAGAGCTTCGGCACCAATAACAAGACATTTTTTTGCCATTCCGGCTTTTATAAATGCCTGTGCCTGTATCATTCCTTCAATCCAACCCGGGCAGCCAAAAAGTACATCGTAGCCAACACATTTTGGATTTTTAATTCGTAAATGATATTTCACGCGAGTAGCCATACTTGGTACAGTATCACTCTGAATGCTTTCGTGTTTAACATCGCCATAATTATGGGCAACAATAATATAATCTAAGGTTTCGGGATCTGTATTAGAAGTTTCTAAAGCTTGCTGAGCCGCGATAACTGCCATATCTGAAGTGTTTAAATTCTCTTCAAGATAACGCCGTTCTTCAATTCCCGTTATGGCTTTAAATTTGGCAATTGTTGTTTTATTGTCTTGTGGAAATCCTGTTCCATCAAGGTTGAAAAATTCATGATTGTCAAAGTCAGCATTTGCGGTTATAACTTTAGGGATATAACTACCTGTGCCGGTAATTTTAATATTCATCTGACTTTTAAATTAAGATTAAACTTCCAATGTACTAATTACAAATATAATGAGCTTTAAACAAAATGGAAAAATAAACTGAAATGTGACGAAAGTCACATAATAGAAAATGCCTGAAAAGAATTCTGGAATAATTTCCGTAGAAAATTTTCAGGCATTTTAATTAAATCTTAAGCTTCCATATACTCCTCAATAGGAGGGCAGGTACACATTAAATTTCTATCTCCAAATGCTTCGTCTACACGTCTTACGCTTGGCCAGAATTTATTTTCTGATACATAATTTAACGGGTAAGCCGCTTTTTCTCTTGTGTAAGAGAATTTCCATTCATCTGAAGTTAGCATAGTAATAGTATGCGGAGCATTCTTAAGCACGTTATCTTCTTCACTATTCAACTCTTCAATTTCTTGTCTAATAGAAATTAATGCATCACAGAATCTATCCAGTTCAGCTTTGCTTTCACTTTCGGTAGGTTCTATCATCATAGTTCCGGCTACAGGGAAGGAAACAGTAGGAGCGTGGAAGCCATAATCTATCAATCGCTTGGCGATATCAACTACTTCAATTCCATTCTCTTTAAATGGTCGGCAATCTAAGATCATCTCGTGAGCTGCGCGGCCACGTTCTCCAGAATATAATGTTTTGTAATGCTCGTTTAAACGCTCTTTTACGTAATTGGCATTAAGAATTGCATATTCTGTAGCTTTTTGAAGTCCTTTGCTGCC
>NZ_CAXAVR010000038.1:0-22575 GCF_963972535.1 uncultured Salegentibacter sp. | reverse complement strand
TTGGATCACGATAGCAAAACTGCATTTGTAGATCCGTTTATTAAAGATTCTAAATTTGGTACAGTTGGTTGTGCCGCTTTAGACAAAAATGGAAACCTGGCCGCAGGAACTTCTACGGGTGGAATGACGAATAAAAAATGGGGCCGAATAGGCGATGCTCCCATTATTGGCGCCGGAACTTATGCTAATAATAAAACCGCAGCGATTTCAGCAACCGGCTGGGGAGAGTTTTTTATACGGGGGGTAGTAGCCTACGATATTTCAGCAATGATGGAATATAAAGGAATGAGCCTTGCTGAAGCTGCAAAAGAAGTAATTCAAAACAAAAATCCCGAACTGGGAGGAAACGGGGGCATAATTGCTATAGACCGTAATGGGAATGTTTCCATGGAATTTAATACCGCTGGAATGTACCGTGCAAAAATGAATAAAGACCGCGACCTGGAAATAGGAATCTATAGTGAATAACCTTCTTAAAAAAGATCTTTATAAGCCCAACTTAATCGGTTGGGCTTTTTTTTAACTCAATTTTAGAATTCGTTAGTTCGGAAAATTCCGAACTAATTATAATTTTGCAAACTTCTAAATAATTTACAAATGAGAAATAAGTACGGTGTAATTTTAATATTGGTCTTCATATTCTGTTATGGAGAGGTTTTTTCACAACGTTTATCACGTGAAAAAATAAACGATACCATAGAAAATATGCCCACTTTTTCTATTCATAAGGATAATTATTTTATCACGGGAATTTCTACAAATAAAGATCTCAATTCTAAATCTGCAGATGCAAAATATCAAATTAGTTTTAAAGCATTAATTACGCGTAATACTCTACCGTTTGATACCTACTTATTTCTCACTTATACCCAAAAAGCTTTTTGGAATATTTATGAGTTTTCAAGCCCCTTTCGCGAACTTAATTTTAATCCCGGGGTAGGCTTGGGAAAACCCGTATATAATAAAAATGATGATTTGGCCGGAATGGCGTATTTACAGTTGGAACACGAATCTAACGGGCGGGATAGTATTTATTCCCGAAGCTGGAACTCTCTTTCTTTAAGTTATCACACCGCGATAAATAAAAACCTTTTAATTAGCGTAAAAGGCTGGTTGCCATTTAAATATAAAAAGGATAATCCCGAGCTAATTGATTATGTAGGCTACGGAAAAATAAGCCTTACTTACAATTTAATTCCGGAAAAATTACTGGTAGATCTTATGCTTAGAAAGGGAATTAAAGACTGGAATGGAACGCTGCGCACCAGGTTTCTTTATAAACCTTTTAATTCTTCTAATTTCCAGGTAATGCTGGAGTGGTATAAAGGAAATGCAGAAAGCCTTATTAATTTTGAAGAAAACCGAAGTATGATTCGCGCAGGCTTCGTTCTAAAGTCAGATGAATTAAACTTCCTGAAATCGCTCCCCGATGCAATTTAACAAACCTTTTAGATTTTTGGTTCGGGTTATTCGGAACTAAATATTAATTTCGCGCCTTCAATTTATTAAAATGAACAAAACGGACTTACAAGCACAAAAAACACGTTTAATTGAAAAATTGGGCGTCCAGTTTGAAAAAGAGCATCAATTAGCTCCGGTTGCAGCAAGGATTTTTGCCACGCTTATTGTTACCGGTAAAAAAGGAATCACTTTTGAGCAATTGGTAAAAGATTTAAATGCCGGAAAAAGTACGGTTTCTACTCATTTAGAACATCTTCAAACAACAAACCGTATTGAATACTACACAAAATCTGGAGACAGAAAGCGGTATTTTATTGTAAAACCCGACCTCATGGAAAACCATATTGATGAGCTCACCGCGAAGTGGGAAGCTCAAAAATGTATTCATAAAGAGGTTCTGGAATACAAGCAAAAAAGCAACGAATTGAATAAAGAAGATCCACCTTTTGATATGGAATTTCAAAAAAGCCTGTTAGACTTTTTAGATGAAGCAACAGCAGCGCTTAATAAATTAAAGAAGAACATCAACAACCATTAATTACAATAAAAAGCAATGAAAAAGATAATTTATTTCAGTCTGTTTATAGGTGCTGCCGTTTTCACTTCCTGTTCTAACGGGAAAGAAGAACAGCAAGCAGCACAGGGCCAGGGTGCACAACCTCTCCCGGTATTAGAAGTACAAACAAAGACAGTTACCGGTTTCACTTCATATCCTACCAGCATAGAGGGTGTGGTAAACAGTCAGGTTAGAGCAAAAGTTTCTGGTTATATCACAGATGTTTTAGTAGATGCAGGAGAAAAAGTAACAAAAGGACAAAGGCTTTTTAAGCTTGAAACAGAATCTTTATCGGGCGATGCGGAAGCCGCCCAGGCAAATGTAAATGCCGCCCAGGTTGAAGTTGAAAAACTAAAACCTTTAGTTGATAAAGATATTATTAGTGAAGTACAACTACAAACCGCAAAAGCACAGCTCTCCCAGGCCCAGGCTAACTACAACAGTATAGCTGCAAATATTGATTATGCAAATATTAAAAGCCCGGTAGATGGTTATGTAGGTAATATTAATTTTAGAAATGGAGCACTTGTTTCTCCCGGAGATCCTACGCCGCTTACTACGGTTTCCCAAACCGATGAGGTTTATGCGTTCTTTTCTATGAACGAGAAAGATTATATGAGTTTTCTTCAGGAAACTTCGGGCAGCAGTATAGAAGAAAAGATATCTAATTTCCCAGAGGTAAGTTTAATTCTGGCCAATGGTAAAGAATATGAACAAAAAGGGAAAATTCAAACAATTTCTGGACAAATTGATCCTTCAACAGGTACAGTAACCTTCAGGGCCAAATTTCCTAATCCAAATCAACTATTATCTAACGGTAATAGTGGTAAGATTCGAGTGCCACAAACTTTTGAAGACGTAATTGTAGTACCCGAAATCTCAAGTTATGAGCAACAGGGAAGAACTTACGTTTACAAAGTTCAGGGTGATAGTTTGGCTGTTTCTACACCTATCACAGAAACTTCAAGAGTAAATAATCTTATTGTTGTTGATTCGGGCCTTAAGAAAGGCGATAAAATTGTTGCTCAGGGCGTGGCAAAACTAAGAAACAACACTCCAATAAAACCGCAAGAAATTCCTTTTGATAGTATTGCGAATTCTATTAATACAGTATTTAAATAAGACTTTAAGATGCTAAAGAAATTTATAGAAAGACCGGTATTATCTACGGTCGTTTCCATTATAATTGTGGTATTGGGTGTGTTGGGAATTTCAACACTGCCCGTAACGCAATATCCAGATATTGCCCCTCCAACGGTTCAGGTTTCGGCTAATTTCCCGGGGGCGAATGCTCAAACAGTACTGGAAAGTGTAATTATTCCTATTGAAGAGCAAATAAACGGGGTTGAGGGAATGGATTATATTACCTCAACAGCCAGTAACAACGGTAGCGCCAGCATACAAATATTCTTTGACCAGGGAGTAGATCCAGATATTGCCGCGGTAAACGTTCAAAACCGTGTGGCGCGAGCTACACCTTTACTGCCGCAGGAAGTAACCCAATCTGGGGTAACCACGCAAAAAGAACAAACCAGTGCATTGATGTTCTTTACCGTGGTTTCAGACAACGAAGAATATGACGCAACTTTTATTCAGAATTACCTGAATATTAACGTGATTCCAGAATTACAACGTATTAACGGGGTTGGGAACGTAAATGTTTTTGGCGCCAAGAAATATGCGATGCGAATCTGGCTTCAGCCTGAAAAATTAGCGGCTTACAATTTAATCCCTTCAGATGTTATTGGAGCCATTACTGAGCAAAGTCAGGAGGCTGCTGCGGGATCTTTAGGTCAAAATAATGCTGAAGCTTTTGAATATGTACTGCGTTATAGCGGAAGATACCAGGACGAAGATCAATATCGAAATATTATTATTAAAGCCCTTGATAATGGGCAATACCTAAGGTTAGACGATGTTGCAGAAGTTGAACTTGATGCCGAGGGTTATAATGTGATTGGGTATACTAACGGAAAACCGGGAGTGAATATGGCTGTTTACCAAACGCCAGGTTCTAATGCCCAGGAAATTATTGAAAACATTCACCAGAAGCTGGACGAAATGGAAGAAGACTTTCCAACCGGGCTTTCGGTATATATAAATTTTGATACCAATGAATTTCTTACCGCTTCTATAGATAAAGTGATTTTAACGCTTATTGAAGCGTTTATACTGGTATTTATTGTAGTGTTTATATTTCTTCAGGATTTTAGGTCTACTCTTATTCCTGCCATTGCGGTACCGGTTTCCATAATTGGTACGTTCTTTTTCTTAAACCTGTTTGGGTACTCTATAAACTTACTAACGCTATTTGCGCTGGTACTGGCTATTGGTATTGTGGTAGATGATGCCATTGTAGTTGTAGAAGCCGTACACGCTAAAATGGAAGAAGGAGCTAAAGATGCCATAAGCGGTACAAGAAAAGCCATGGACGAAATTACCGGGGCGATTATTTCTATTACGCTGGTAATGGGAGCGGTATTTATTCCCGTAACTTTTATCACGGGACCCACAGGAGTTTTCTACGAACAATTTGGTGTGACTTTAATTGTAGCTATTGCAATTTCAGCAGTTAACGCTTTAACTTTAAGTCCTGCGCTTTGTGCCATTTTCTTAAAACCACATAATGAAGACGAAGAACATAAGAAAAAGAATTTTTTACAGCGCTTTTTTAGTTCGTTTAATACCGCTTTTAAAGTAACTACTGATAAATATGTGAATTCCCTTTCATTTTTAAGTAAACATAAGTGGATTACAGGGCTAATTCTTGTAGCTGCGGTACTTGCAATATTTTGGGGAGCCAAAACTACTCCAACCGGTTTTGTACCAGATGAAGACCGGGGAATATTATTTGTAAATGTTGAATTACCTGCCGGGGCATCTTTAGACAGAACCGTGGGAATTACTTCAGAATTAGAGAAAAAAGCACAACAAATAGAAGGTGTACAGGGTGTTTCTCTGGTAAATGGTTATAGTTTAATTGGTGGAGCAGGTAGTAACTATGCACTTGGTTTTATTAAATTAGACGACTGGAGTGAACGTGAAGAAGATCACCTATCGGTAGAATCTATCCAGGGACAATTATTCCAAATTGGCGCTTCATTTTCTGATGCCGAAATGCTATTCTTTTCTCCTCCCAGTATTCCAGGTTTTGGAGTTTCAGGGGGATTTGAAGCTAAATTGTTAGATAGATCAGGTGGTAGTTTCCAGGAACTGGATACCCAAACCCAAAATTATATTGCAGCGCTTTCCCAAAGACCGGAAATTCAGTATGCACAAAGTTCTTTCAACACAAATTATCCGCAGTATGAAATGGATTTAAATATTCCGAAAGCTAAAGAAGCAGGTGTAGATATTTCTACCATCTTTTCAACCTTGCAAGGGTATATTGGAAGTATTTACGCAGCAGATTTCTCTAGATTTGGTAAGCAATATCGTGTGTATGTTCAGGCTTTACCTGAAGATCGCGCCGGCACCGACGATTTAAATTCTCTATTTGTAAGAAATTCTCAGGGAGAAATGGCGCCTTTAAGTGAATTTGTAAGCTTAAAACGGGTGTATGGTCCGCAATCGGTAACCAGGTTTAACCTGTTTAACTCGGCAACTATAAACGGTGCCCCGGCTCCGGGTTATTCTTCTGGAGACGCTATTGCCGCAGTACAGGAAGTAAGTGCAGAATCACTACCCTCTAATTTTAGCGTAGATTATAGCGGACTTACCAGGGAAGAAGTTTCAGCAGGCTCGCAGACTACTTTTATCTTGATTTTAAGTATTCTGTTTGTTTACTTCATTCTTTCAGCTCAGTATGAAAGTTACCTTATTCCTTTCGCAGTGCTACTTTCACTGCCGGTTGGGGTAATGGGCTCTTACCTGGTGACTAAATTCACAGGGCTTCAGGCAAATATTTATTTCCAAATTGCTTTAATAATGCTGCTGGGGCTACTGGCTAAGAACGCAATTCTTATAGTAGAGTTTGCCATGCAACGAAGGCAGGCAGGCCTTTCTATTGTAGATGCCGCCTTAGAGGGTGCCAGAGTTCGTTTAAGACCTATTTTAATGACATCTTTTGCCTTTATTATTGGTTTACTTCCTTTGGTTTTTGCAGGTGGTACAGGTGCTGCAGGTAACCGTTCTATAGGTACGGGAGCTGTTGGAGGTTTATTAGTTGGTACCATATTGGGAGTTTTTATTATTCCAATTCTTTATATCATTTTCCAACATTTACAGGAAAAAATAACCGGGATACCAGAAGCAGCTAAAACAGAAAACAAATCAATTTCTGAAAAAGAATAACAATGAGAAAGAACAGTATATATAAACTTTTGCTTGGGGGAGCCTTACCATTTTTACTGGTTTCCTGTTTTGCAGCCAAAGATTACGAACGTCCTGAAATAGAAGCGATTTCTGAAGAATTGTATAGAACAGATAATCTTCCGCAAGATTCCCTAAATATGGCCACTATTTCCTGGACGGAAATTTTTACCGATCCTATTCTGAAAAACCATATTGAAGAAGGCCTGGAGAATAATATAGATATACGCATTGCCATACAGCAAATGTTGGCAGCCGAAGCTTATGTAAAACAAGGGAAAGCGAGTTATTTCCCTACGCTAAGTGCAGGGCCGGCCGTAAATCATCAAATTTTATCTCCTAACAGCCAGTTTGGTTCTTTCTTTGACGGTAGTATTACCCAATATGACGTTACCGGAAATCTTTCCTGGGAAGCTGATATTTGGGGAAAAATAAGAAGTAACGATCGTGCTTTTACCGCAGCTTATCTACAAAGTGAAGCTGCTCATAAAGCGGTAAAGACTCAGCTTATTTCCACTATTGCTAATAATTATTATCAATTACTAAGTCTGGACGAGCAACTTAGAATTGCAAAAGAAACCCTGGAAACCAGAAAAAGCAGCCTGGAAACTACAATGGCCCTTAAAGATGCCGGAAATGTGACTGAAGTTGGTGTACAGCAAACCAAAGCGCAGTTGCATACAGCCGAGGCTTTAGTAGTACAGCTTCAAAACCAAATTCGCTTGCTGGAAAATTCATTTTCCATTTTACTGGGCGCAGGGCCACAGGAAATAGAACGAACGGACTTATCACAACAAAAAATTGTAAGTCCGTTGAATACAGGAGTGCCCTCACAACTGTTAAGAAACAGGCCAGATGTGATTGCCGCCGAGTACGGATTAATTAATGCTTTTGAACTTACAAATGCGGCTCGCGCTAACTTCTATCCTTCGCTTACGTTAACCGCTTCAGGTGGTTTTCAAAGTTTAGAACTGGATAAATTATTAAATGCAAATTCCCTTTTTGCAAATTTGGGTGCTTCGCTTTTACAGCCAATTGTTAATAAGCGGCAAATAAGAACCCAGTATGAAGTTTCGCAGGCACAACAAGAAGAAGCTTTACTAAACTTTAAACAAGCCATTTTAGTGGCCGGCAGGGAAGTTTCAGATGCACTTTCTAATTACCAGGCAAGTACCGAACGCATAGATATTCTTGAAAACGAATATGAAGCTTACAATAAGGCTTCAGGCTATTCAGAAGAATTATTGAATAACGGTCTTATAAATTACCTGGAAGTATTAACCGCAAGGGAAAATGCTTTAAATTCTCAGCTAAACCTTATAAATGCTGAATACAATAAATTGAATTCCATCGTAAATCTTTACAAAGCCCTTGGTGGAGGCTGGCAATAAATTGTGTTGAATTTGTTTTGTTAATTGTTGAATAAACAGCTCCAGAATTAAATTTTGGGGCTGTTTTTTGTTGACTTTGAAATTTATTTTCGACTAAGCCAATAAACTACCTGGGGCAAGCCTAGGGGCGTTTTGTAAGAAAAATAGTTTGCTTTGAGACAAACCTCGTAGCATTTAAATCTCGATTATCGAGTAAATTCAGTAACTTTAAGAAAGCTTAAAATTTATTAAAATGAAAAGTAGTTTTAGTGATATTATAAAAGATGAAAAACCTGTTCTAGTTGATTTTTATGCTGACTGGTGTGGCCCTTGCAAAACACTGGCGCCAATTTTAAAAGACGTAAAGGCTGAATTGGGCGATGGCGTAAAAATTGTAAAGATAGATGTAGATAAAAACCAGGAATTGGCGGGAAAATACCAGGTGCGCGGTGTTCCTACAATGATGCTGTTTAAAAATGGCCAGCAACTTTGGAGACAATCTGGAGTTTTACAAAAAGCTGAAATTGTAAATATTATTAATTCTAATTCCTAACAGAAAATAAAGCTGAGAAGCAATGTATGTTTTTGAAATTATTTTAAGCTAAAACTTCCTGGAATTCGGGTTCTTTTTCTATCACACTTTTTGCAAAAGGACATAGTGGAATCACCTTTAGCTTATTTTCTTTGGCAAAATCTACAGTAGCTTTTATTAGTTTCTTGCCTATACCCTGGCCTTTAAAATCGGGGTCAACTTCGGTATGGTCTATTATAAACTTGCTTCGGCCTGCCCAGGTATATTCAATCTTCCCGGCAATTTTATCATTTTCCAAAGCTTGAAAAAAGCCTTTCTTAATTTCATCAACTTGTTCAATCTTCATAATTCAAATTTTTAAGAATTTTAGTCTGGTTTTTAATCTAGTTTCCCTCCTTTTGCGGTCCACCAGGGATGAACTTCAACTTTTAATCTACCAGCTTTTACCATAGGATCCTGTTTTGCCAAACTATCGGCTTCTTGCTGCGTAGCCGTATTATAAACCGCAATTCCACGAATATCCCCGTCATCACCAAAGGGGCCAATTAAGCTTGCGTAGCCTTCTTGTGCCATTCTGCTTAAATAAGCCAGGTGTTCTTTTTGCAGGTTTGCGGCTTCAGTAGAATCCTGGCTTCGGTTTTCACCTTTTTTCAGAAAAACCATATAATATTGCTGCATCAAATAAGTGCTGTCTCCTTCTTTGTTGGTAAAAGTTTGATAACCTTTTTCATTTAAATGGTTCGCAATAGAATCTATATTGGCTTTGGGCTTTTTCTTCTCAACTTTTTCTGGCCCGGGAATACCTCGCTCCTGTTCTGGAATATCTTTACAGGAAAGTATTAAAAACGGAAAAACGAGTATATAAATTAATTTCTTCATATTAAATTTTACCAGTTTTTATACGGGTTCTTGCTTAATTGGGAATTATAATATTTTATATCTCCCGTTACTTCTTCTCCCAGCCATTTGGGGTTCTTAAAGGTATCGGTTTCAGAATTCAATTCTATTTCTGCTACGGTTAAACCTTCATTTTCAGCGTGAAATTCATCAATTTCAAAAACAAAATCACCGTCTTTCACCAAATAGCGGGTTTTTTCTATAATTCCCGGTTCACAAAGTCCAAATAGCGCTTCGGCTTCCTTTACATCAATTTCCTTTTCCCATTCAAAACGTGTAAGTCCGTTTTTAGAAGATTTCCCTTTAATAGTAATAAACGCATTATCGCCGGTAATTCTTAAGCGCACTGTACGTTCGGGATCGGTATTTAAAAATCCTTGTTTTATCTTGAAATTTTTAAATGATTCCTTTTTAAAATCTTCTGAAAGCACAAGGTATTTACGTTCAATTTCCTGCATTTAATTATTGTGTGCTATATTTTTAATTTCATCTGAAGGAATTCTTACTACATCTAATTCGGGCTTATTAGCAATGGCTACCATAGCCCTGGCAATACTTTCAGCCGAAATAGACTTGTATTTACGTAAAGTTCCCAGGAAAAACGGATTTATAAAATTGAGCATTACTTTTCCAACTTTTTCAAAGCTTCGGCTTTCCTTCCGTTCGCCGGTAATAAGCGAGGGTTGTAAGATATAGGTATTCTTAATTTCCTGCTCTAATACCTCTTTCTCCATTTTCCCCTTGATGCGGTTATAAAACACCCTGCTTTTGGGATTCGCTCCAAGTGCCGAAACTACCAGAAAAGTATCTATATTATTTGCTTTACAAAGCCTGGCCGCTGTCACAGGAATTCCGCGATCAATTTTGGTGTACGTATTGTGATCTGGGGTTTTCTTTTTGGTGGTGCCCACGCAACAAAAAACCTCGTCCCCGGTAAATTTATCTTTATGCTCTTCGAGCTTAAAAAGATCTATTAAATGTTCTTCGATTTTAGGATTGTTTATTTCTACTGAATTTCTTGAGAAAAGTTTGATTTTCTCATACCTGTCGTCTTCAAGTAATTGCTGTAGTAACATTCCTCCGGTTAGGCCGGTAGCTCCTAAAATTATTGCTGTTTTTGGCATATACTATTTATTAATGAACCGGTCTTTGTCTGGTTCCTCTAAAATTAATTATTTCGATTCTTTGTTTCTCTTTATTTTCTCTATAAACTAGGTAATTATTTTTATCTATCAAAGCTTTAAAAAGCTTAGGGTTTTGAGTGGACTTAGGAAAAAATTCTGGGTTTAAAATGATGATTTGAATAACTACTTTAAGTTTTTCTTCGAGTTTAAGTATTTCTTTTTCAGTCCAATTTTTTTCCAAATATTCCAGCACTCTCTGCAAACCTGTCTTTGCAGTCTCTGCCCAAAAGATCTCTAATGCCATTTTTTAAACATTCGCATAACATCTTCATTAGCTAACACCTTATCGTTATTGGCATCCTCTAAGCCTTTTTGAATAGCAACTTTCTCAATTTCGCTAAGCTCATCCCACCAATCACCTTTTTTTTGCTTTTTATAAGTTTCAGCCACTTCTGCTATAAGATGAAGTAATTCTTCATCAGCTTCCTGAACGTAAGCCAAAACCCGTTGCTTAAGTTCCTTCTCTTTCTTCATTTTTTAATTGATTTTTATAAAGTTACGATTTTTAAATTTCTGAAGTTGAAAGATTTTATAACAGGTTTGGGAAATAAATAGCTTTCCAGACAACTTGAAGTTTCTTTAACTTTGTAAAGTGAACCAAAACCTTCCTATTCGAAAAATCATTCATATAGATATGGATGCATTCTATGCTTCGGTAGAACAACTGGACAATCCCGAATTACTCGGTAAGGCGATTGCTGTAAGCGGAAGTTCGCAAAGAGGTGTTGTTAGCGCGGCAAGTTATGAAGCGCGAAAATATGGCGTTAAAAGCGCTATGAGCAGCGTTATTGCCAAACGCAATTGCCCGCATCTAATCTTTGTAAAAACCCGTTTTGACCGTTACCGGGAAATTTCACAACAAATAAGGGAGATCTTTTATGAATATACAGACCTAGTAGAGCCACTTTCTTTAGATGAAGCTTACCTGGACGTAACCGAAAACAAAAAAGGAAATCCCAGTGCAAGCCTAATTGCAAAAGAAATACGTGAGAAAATTAAGGAGAAAACAGGTTTAAATGCCTCGGCAGGAATTTCTATCAATAAATTTATCGCAAAGATTGCCAGTGATTTTAATAAACCTAACGGACAAAAAACGGTAAATCCTGAAGAAGTGGAAGCCTTTTTGGAAGTTTTAGACATCAGGAAATTTCACGGAGTAGGGAAAGTGACTGCTGAAAAAATGTATATGCTGGGTATTTTTACGGGGAAAGACCTGAAAAAGAAATCTCAGGAATATTTAACCGAAAAATTCGGGAAAAGCGGTGCGCATTATTACAATGTGGTTCGCGGTATACATTTGAGCGAAGTAAAACCAAACCGAATAAGAAAATCTCTTGGTGCCGAACGCACTTTTAATGAAAATATCTCTTCGGAAATTTTTATGCTGGAAAGGCTGGAAAATATTGCCGAAGAAATAGAACGCCGGCTCAAAAAAAGCAAGGTTGCAGGTAAAACGGTGACCCTGAAAATAAAGTATAGCGATTTTACCCTGCAGACTCGCAGTAAAACTATTTTGTTCTATATCTCCAGTAAAGAATTAATTCTTGAAAATGCAAAGGAGTTATTATACCAGGAAAAAATGAAGAATTCTGTGCGACTTTTGGGAATTTCCCTTTCCAACCTAAATACCGATAAAAACGAAAAGAAGCCGGAAGAAGAGAAAAAAGTTGAAGTACAGCTAAAGTTTGAATTTTAAACAAAAAAAGCCCCAAATAGAGTGTATTCGGGGCTTTAAGTATAAATATTATTAGATTATTCTATTTCTGAAATCCTTAGCGTATTTACCATACCTTTTTCACCAATTGGCATAGCAGCCAGGTTAATGGTATAATCTCCCACCTCTACAAAAGATTTCTCTTTTGCAATGCGGTTAATATCTTCTATAGTTTCGTCTGTACTTACAAATTTATCATAATGGAAAGCTTTAACACCCCATAATAAACTAAGTTGTGAGAGAATTCTATTATTAGAAGTATACACCAAAATATGCGCTTCAGGCCTCCATGCAGAGATCTGGAAAGCTGTATACCCGCTATTGGTTAAGGTACAAATTGCTTTGGCCTTAATTTCGTTAGCCATATGGGCCGCGTGATAACAAACAGATTTGGTAATATAACGCTTGGTACGTACATGCGGCGGATCGTGAGGAACTTTAATCAATGGTGAGTTTTCAACACTTTCCAAAATTTGTGTCATCTTTTGAATCACCTGCACTGGGTACTGCCCTACTGAAGTTTCTCCACTAAGCATTACCGCATCGGCGCCATCCATTACAGAATTCGCTACGTCATTAACCTCGGCTCTTGTTGGCGTAAGACTGGTAATCATCGTCTCCATCATTTGAGTAGCGATTATTACCGGAATTCTTGCTTTCTTGGCCGTTAAAACTAATTTCTTTTGAATAAGTGGAACTTCCTGCGCAGGAATTTCTACTCCTAAATCTCCACGAGCCACCATTAAACCGTCACAATAAGCCACAATTTTATCAATATTGGCTACCCCTTCCGGTTTTTCGATTTTAGCTATAATTGGGATTTTATATTCGCTGTGTTTTTTAATTAAATCCTGCAGTTCTTTTAAGTCTTCTGCGTGACGCACAAAAGAAAGAGCCATCCAGTCTACCTGCATCTCACAGGCAAAAATAGCGTCTTTCACATCCTTTTCAGTTAAAGCAGGAAGCGAAATATTAGTATTTGGAAGGTTTACACCTTTCTTAGACTTTAAAGGTCCACCCTGGATTACCCGGGTTTTAACCTCATCTTTTTTATTTGTACTTACTACTTCAAAAATAAGTTTACCATCGTCTAAAAGAATACGCTCTCCCGCAGCAACATCTTGCGGAAAAGTTTCATAATTCATATAAACGCGTTCTGCGGTTCCTTTAAATTCTTTTCCGGTAGCAAAAATAATTTCATCACCTTCTGAAACTACCACTTCGTCTTTCATCACTCCTACCCGAAGTTTAGGACCCTGTAAATCTCCAAGAATCGCGGCATTGTAGCCTTTTTCTTTGTTCAGGTCTCTAATCATGTTAATGCGTTCTTTTACATCGTCATAATTAGCGTGGGAAAAATTAACTCTAAAAACGTTTACTCCGGCCTGGAGCATTTTATCTAAGGTTTCTTTGGAACTCGTTGCCGGGCCTAGGGTTGCAACGATTTTAGTCTTCTTATTTGTTGGCATTATTCAAAAATTAAATTTTGTTTAGATTTTAATAAATCTGTGTCAATTTTATAAACTGCTATTACCAGCGGTATTTGGCTTATGGCATTAACAAGTAAATTGAGGTCTTTTTGATTTAGCTCCTCATCTATTTTAAGAAAGAAATCTACCTTTTTATACTCAGGTACCAGGTTTACCTGTAAGGGTCTAACTTCTTCTTCTTCAAATAAAGAACCCGAGCTTAATATCTTTTTTGGTTCTCCTTTAAACTTATTGGCCACAAGGTGATAAGACCTGAAATTCGCCAGATCTTTAAAGGTATAATGGGCGTAGAAAGCTTCTACCGATTTATGGTTGAAGTCTATATCCCTGCGTTCTCTTTTTAATTGAAGTTTAAGATGCTTATTTAATAAATAGGCCATCTTATATTCTTCTAAATCACCATATAGTGCTATTAAGCCAAAATCATCTTCCTCTACATCCTCAAGCAGCATTTTATGAGATTGCATAGCTTTTAATTTAAGGTTAAAGATAAGATAAGATTGAGAAAAATGAAGGTTTATCCTACCAAAACTTCGTATTTATCTACGAAAACGTTATAGTTTGCACTAATTTCATAATTTTATGTGATTTTATTTTGAAGTGCATAATAAGCCCTTTTTGCTGTTTTTTCTTCGGCCTTCTTTTTTGAAGTTGCCCTTGCCTTGGCAACAACTTTATCATCTAACCTCAATTTTACAGCAAAATGCTTTATTTCGTCGTTCCCGGTATCTTCATAAACTTCAAAGTCGAATTCCCGTTTTTCTTTTTGACACCACTCAATAAACAGACTTTTATAACTTATTACCTGGCCTTCTAATTGTTCTATATCTACATAAGGATCTATCACTCTTTCGTAAATAAAACGCTTACAATATTTATAACCGCGGTCTAGATATATTGCGCCAATTAATGCTTCAAATAAATTGCCGTGAATATTTGCTCCAAATTGATCTTTGGGAATATTAGTTTGAACGTGGTCTATAAGTTTCAGGTCTTTACCAAGCTCATTTAAATGCTTTCGGCTAACTACTTTAGAACGCATTTTGGTAAGATAACCCTCATTTCCGCCAGGAACTGCTTTAAAAAGGTGGGAAGCTATTACAGCGCTTAACATGGCGTCTCCCAGGAACTCCAGGCGTTCAAAACTCACCGCATTTCCCTTTTCATCTTTAATATTTAAAGAACGGTGGGTAAAGGCTTTGCGGTAGTGAAGAATATTCTTGGGCTTAAATCCCAGAATTTTATATAAAACGGAAAAAAAATTCCCGCCTTTATCAGAACGGGAATTTAATATATTTCGAAGAACGCCCATAATTAAAGGTTATTCATCAAATCTTTTAAATAATAAACAAGCGTTGTGACCTCCAAATCCAAACGTGTTGCTCATCACCACCTTTACATCACGTTTTTGGGCCTTGTTTAGAGTAAGGTTTAATTCAGGATCAATATTTTCATCTTTATGTTCGTGGTTAATAGTAGGTGGTACTATTCCATGTTTCATAGACAAAATTGCAGAAATTGCTTCTACAGCTCCTGCAGCACCAAGCAAATGCCCGGTCATTGATTTTGTTGAATTAATATTAATTGTTTTGGCGTGTTCACCAAAAACCTTACTTATCGCTTTTAATTCGGCTACGTCTCCTAATGGAGTAGAAGTTCCGTGCGTATTAATGGCATCTACATCTTCGGGCTTCATTTCTGCATTTCGAAGACAGTTTTCCATAACCGCAACAACTCCGTTTCCTTCAGGATGTGGTGCCGTCATATGGTAAGCATCAGAAGATAATCCTCCTCCAAGTACTTCAGCATAAATTTTAGCTCCTCTGGCTTTGGCATGTTCATATTCTTCAAGAATAAGTGTACCGGCACCTTCCCCTAACACAAATCCGTCTCGAGTAGCATCAAAAGGTCTTGATGCCGTTTCGGGGTTATCGTTTTGTGTAGAAAGGGCGTGCATAGCATTAAAACCACCCATACCAGCCATAGTTACCGCAGCTTCAGAACCTCCGGAAACAATAATATCACTATGTCCCAGCCTAATATTATTTAATGCATCTATCATAGCATTTGCTGCAGATGCACAAGCTGAAACGGTAGTATAATTTGCTCCCATAAACCCATGACGAATGGAAATATTACCAGGGGCAATATCTGCAATCATCTTAGGAATAAAGAAAGGATTAAACCTTGGTGTACCATCTCCCGTCGCGAAGTTTATCACTTCGTTCTGAAAAGTTTCCAATCCGCCAATTCCGGCCCCCCATATTACACCAACACGGTACTTGTTTACAGTCTCCAGGTTGATGCCGGAATCTTTTATTGCTTCATCTGAAGCTACAATGGCATATTGGGCAAACCTGTCCAGCCTTCTTACTTCCTTACGGTCAAAGAAATCGAGCGGGTCAAAATTTTTGAGTTCACAAGCGAATTTGGTTTTGAATTTTTCAGTATCGAAATAGGTAATAGGCGCACCACCACTTTTTCCGGCTACCAAAGCCTCCCAATATTCTTCAATATTGTTACCAATGGGGGTTAGGGCTCCCAGGCCCGTTACTACAACTCGCTTCAACTCCATATGGTCTATACTCTTTTTATTTTTTTGCGTCTTCAATATAAGAAATTGCCTGACCTACTGTGGCAATGTTCTCAGCCTGGTCATCAGGAATCTGGATATCGAATTCTTTTTCGAATTCCATGATCAATTCCACAGTGTCCAATGAATCAGCACCCAGATCGTTTGTGAAGCTTGCTTCGTTTACAACCTCGTTCTCGTCAACACCTAACTTGTCAACGATAATCGCTTTTACTCTTGATGCAATGTCTGACATAATACTTTTATTTTAATTTTGATTAGGTGGCAAAAATAAAAAACTTTATTTTAAAACCGATTTTTACTTTAAAAATGTGATCGTAATTTACATAAATTTAGTTGAAAGGACTTAATTTTACATTCTAATAATTGTTAACAAGCTTATTTTGAGCAATCCAACCCATACCTCACAAAAAAAAATAGTTGTCTTTGCTTCCGGCTCGGGAACCAATGCCGAAAATATCATTAAATTTTTTCAGAAACAGCCCAATGCCAGTGTGGTGGCGGTTTTCTCGAACAAAAGATCGGCTAAAGTGCTAAAAAGAGCACACGATCTAAATGTTAAAGCACTTCATTTTGACCGGGATGCACTCTATAATAGTTACGATGTTCTGCATATTTTAGAGGATATAAATCCAGATTTAATTGTTTTAGCAGGATTTATGTGGATTTTCCCCGAAGACATTTTAAAACGTTTTCCCAATAAGATTGTAAACATACATCCGGCGCTACTTCCAAAATATGGCGGTAAAGGAATGTATGGAATGCATGTGCACGAAGCTATAATTCAAAATAAGGAAAAAGAAAGCGGGATTAGTATTCATTATGTAAATGAAAATTATGATGAAGGCGAAATAATCTTTCAGGCGAAAACAGATATTTCAGAAGAAGATACTCCCGAAAGTCTTGCAGAAAAAATTCATAAGCTGGAATACAAACATTTCCCAGAAATTCTTCAGCAATTACTTCAAAAGAAATCACAATAGTGCAAACAGCCCAGGTACACATTTATACCGATGGCGCCGCGAGAGGAAATCCCGGCCCCGGCGGTTACGGTATTGTAATGGAATGGGTAGGAAAAGCCTACCGCAAAGAATTCGCAAAAGGTTTTAAACATACCACTAATAACAGGATGGAATTGCTGGCGGTTATTGAAGCTTTAAAAAAGCTAAAAAAGCCCGGAGTTTCTGCCATTGTATTTACCGATTCAAAATATGTTGCAGATGCAGTAAACAAAAAATGGGTATTTGGCTGGGAAAAGAAAAATTTTAAAGACCGAAAAAATGCCGATCTCTGGATAGAATTTCTAAAAGAAATACGCAAACATAATGTAAGCTTTAGGTGGATAAAGGGACATAATGACCATCCGCAAAACGAACGCTGCGACGCTTTGGCGGTAGCCGCCTCAAAAGAAAAAAGGCTTCTGATAGATGAAGGTTTTCAACAAAATTGAACGGAATTAATCTTTAAGTAGAGCATTCGAAATGAAACATAAAGGCCTTATTAATATTATATCCTGGTTTCGAGACAAAACGTACAATATTTAAATCTCGATTATCGAGTAATTTTGATTGAGCCCTTGAAAAACAAACTGTATATTTGCAGCACAATTTTTAAACCATTTTATGAGTAAATTACTGATTGTAGGCACTGTAGCCTTTGATGCTATTGAAACCCCTTTTGGGAAAACCGATAAAATTCTTGGAGGTGCAGGCACCTATATTGGGCTTTCAGCTTCGCAGTTTAATGTAGACAGCGCCGTGGTATCTATTGTTGGAGACGATTTTCCACAAAAATACCTGGACCTGCTTACCAAAAACAATATAAATATAGATGGAATTGAAGTGGTTCCGGGCGGAAAAACCTTTTTTTGGAGTGGCCGCTACCATAACGATTTAAATTCCAGAGATACTTTAGACACCCAATTAAACGTACTGGCCGATTTTAATCCGGTAGTACCAAATGCTTATAAAGATGCTGAAATTGTGATGTTAGGGAACCTGCATCCTTTGGTACAACTTAGCGTTCTAGAACAAATTGAATCTCCAAAACTCGCCATTTTAGATACTATGAACTTCTGGATGGATAACGCCCTGGAAGATTTAATGAAAGTAATTGCCAAAGTAGATGTGATTACCATTAACGATGAAGAGGCAAGGCAACTTTCTGGCGAATATTCTTTGGCAAAAGCTGCTAAAAAGATTGCTACAATGGGCCCAAAATATGTAGTGATTAAAAAAGGAGAACACGGCGCTTTATTATTTCACGAAGAGCAGGTGTTCTTTGCGCCCGCCCTTCCGTTAGAAGAAGTTTTTGATCCAACCGGTGCCGGCGATACTTTTGCAGGTGGTTTTGCAGGTTATCTTGCAAAAACTGGAGATAATAGCTTTGAGAATATGAAAAACGCCATTATATACGGCTCTAATCTCGCCTCTTTTTGCGTAGAAAAATTTGGAACCGAGAGGATGGAGGAACTTTCAGGCGAGGAAGTAAATTCGCGCCTCGCAGAGTTTAAGAAATTAACTCAATTTGAAATAGCATTAACCTAAACTTATGCCCTGAATTTTCAGGGCATTTTTTATATAAAGCAGGAATAAAATCTGCCACGAATTATGAGTGACGCCTTAAAACACGAATGTGGAATTGCCCAAATACGATTGTTAAAACCACTGGAGTACTATAAAGAAAAATATGGTACTGCCTTTTATGGGATTAACAAAATGTATTTAATGATGGAAAAACAGCATAACCGAGGCCAGGACGGTGCCGGTTTTGCCAACATTAAATTAAATACTGCTCCCGGAGATCGCTATATAAGCCGAATAAGATCTAATGCGGCACAACCCATCCAGGATATTTTTGAGCAGATAAATGGTAGAATAAACGACGAAATAAAAGCAAACCCTGAGTATTCTGAAGATGTTGCGCTGCAAAAGAAAAACCTTCCCTATGTTGGAGAAGTTTATCTTGGACACGTGCGCTACGGTACTTTTGGAAAAAACAGTATAGAAAGTGTACACCCATTTCTTAGGCAAAACAACTGGATGCACCGTAATCTTATTGTGGCCGGGAATTTTAATATGACCAACGTAAACCAGCTTTTTAATAACCTGGTAGAGCTTGGGCAGCATCCCAAAGAAAAAGCCGATACCGTTACGGTAATGGAAAAAATTGGGCACTTTTTAGATTCTGAAGTTCAAAAACTTTATAAAAAATTGAAAAAACAAGGTTATTCTAAAGTTTCAGCTTCTCCTATTATTGCCGAAAAATTAAACGTTGCCAAAATACTAAGAAAGTCGTCTAAAAATTGGGATGGTGGTTATGCCATGGCCGGTTTACTTGGTCACGGTGATTCTTTTGTTTTACGTGACCCTGCAGGAATTCGTCCAGCATATTATTATAAAGACGATGAAGTGGTAGTTGTTGCTTCAGAAAGACCGGTGATTCAAACCGCTTTCAACGTAGATTTTAATGATGTACATGAGCTTCCGCCGGGACACGCCATTATCACCAAAAAAAGTGGAGAGGTCAACATTACCCAGATTTTGGAACCTCTGGAACGAAAAGCCTGTTCTTTTGAACGTATTTATTTTTCCCGCGGAAGCGATGCCGAAATCTATAAAGAACGAAAAATGCTTGGGCGTTTATTAATGCCCGAAGTATTAAAATCCATAGATCACGATACCATAAATACGGTTTTCTCTTTTATCCCAAATACTGCTGAAACCAGTTTCTACGGGATGGTTGAAGCGGCACAGGATGAATTGAATAAACAGAAAAACGATGCAATTTTAGCTGAAAAAGATACTTTAACTGATGCCAGACTTCAGGAAATTTTAGCACACCGTTTACGCACCGAAAAAATTGCGATAAAAGACGTAAAGCTTAGAACCTTTATTACCGAAGACAGCAGCCGTGACGATCTTGTAGCTCACGTTTACGATGTAACCTACGGCGTGGTTAAACCAGAAGATAGCCTGGTAATTATAGACGATAGTATTGTAAGGGGAACAACTTTAAAGAAGAGCATCATTAAAATGATGGACAGATTAAACCCAAAACAAATTGTAGTAGTTTCTTCTGCTCCACAAATTCGTTATCCAGATTGTTACGGTATAGATATGGCGCGGCTGGAAGGTCTTGTTGCTTTTAGGGCAGCGCTAGAGCTTTTAAAAGATAATAATCAATACGATATAGTGGAAAAGGTTTACGAAAAGTGTAAACTCCAGGTAGATCTTGCCGATGAAGAAGTGAAGAATTTCGTTAAGGAAATCTACGAACCTTTTACCGATGAGCAAATTTCAGATAAAATCTCAGAGCTACTTTGTGATACCGATGTAAAGGCAGATGTAAAAGTGATTTACCAAACAGTAGACAATTTACATAAAGCCTGCCCTAAAAACCTGGGTGACTGGTACTTTACCGGTAATTATCCCACATTTGGTGGTAACCGGGTAGTGAATAGAGCTTTTATTAATTTTTACGAAGGAAATGAAGGGAGAGCCTACTAAGTGCAGTTTAACAAGTTTTTCTGCCTTTCGTCTAAAATGATTTTTTACAGAAATAAGAATCTATACATTAGCAGAACCATAAACATAAGTAGGTTAAGTTCATGGTAGATTTGGGGCAAAAAAAGGTGGATATAAAAATCCGCCTTTTTTTATTTTCACCCGAATTTAAAACGCTTCAGAAATTAAAACTTCTCACAACTAACTTACACAAAAAACCAAATTTTCTTACATTAAATATTGAATTTCAATACTTTAACAGATATTTACGCCTTTAATCTAAAAAATTTGCACGCAAGATTTATTCAGTATACTTTAGACTCACCATAACATAAGTAGGTTAAGTTCATGGTAGATTTGGGGCAAAGAAAGGTGGATTTAAAAAATCCGCCTTTTTTTATTTAACATTCTGGCAAAAAAAAGACCGCCAAACAGCGGTCTTTTTAATATATTCAAATAATAACTAAGTTATTATTTCTGCTTTGCATATCTGCTTCCCACTTCTTTCCAGTCTATTACATTAAAAAATGCTTCAATATAATCTGGACGACGGTTTTGATAGTTTAGGTAATAAGCGTGTTCCCAAACATCAAGACCTAAAATAGGAGTTCCGCCACAGCCAATTTCTGGCATTAATGGATTGTCCTGATTTGCTGTAGAGCAAATTTCTACTTTTCCGCCTTCGTGAACACAAAGCCAGGCCCATCCAGAACCAAACTGTCCTGCAGCTGCCTTGGCAAACTCGTCTTTAAAAGCTTCAAAAGAACCATATGCAGCATCTATTGCTTTAGCAAGTTCACCTTCTGGTTTTCCACCACCATCTGGAGACATTACTTCCCAAAACAGGTTATGGTTATAAAATCCACCACCGTTATTTCTTACAGCGGTATTTTCTTTATCAAGATTTTCAAGAATATTCTCTATAGTTTTTCCTTCAAGATCGGTGCCTTCTATTGCAGCGTTTAATTTCTTAGTGTAACCTGCGTGGTGTTTTCCATGGTGAATTTCCATGGTCTTCGCATCTATATGTGGTTCTAATGCATCAAATGCATATTTTAACTTTGGTAACTCAAAAGCCATTTGTATCTATTTTTTAGTGATTAGTAATAAAATTCACTCAAATTTAGGTATTAAGCTATTTAATAAAAACATTTTAGTGTTATAAAATACTTAAAAGCGGGGGGAGAATACAAAACATTTTTATTTTACCTTTAAAATTCAGAATCTTCATCAAAATCCAGCTTTTTTGACTAATAATTTCACTATTTATAATGCTTCGGCGGGATCGGGAAAAACCTTTACCCTGGTTAAAGAATATTTGCTCTTGCTTTTTAAAAGCAAAAAGCCAGATGCTTACAAAAACATTCTTGCTATCACTTTTACGAATAAGGCGGTAGATGAAATGAAATCCAGGATTATTAGCAGTTTAAGAGATTTTACTGAAGAAGAAACTTCAATTAATAGTAATCCGCTTTTTAAAATTATTGCTGAAGAAACCGGTTTATCTGAAGCCGAGCTTAAAACCAAAGCTGCAAAGATCTTAAAAAGCATTATTCATAATTACGCCGCTTTTGAAGTTTCTACCATAGACGGTTTTACACACCGGGTACTTAGAACTTTCGCTAAAGATCTTGGTCTTCCCGTAAATTTTGAAATTGCCCTTAATACACGGCAAATACTAATGGAAGCCGTAGATAGGCTTATAAGCAAAGCCGGAACCGATAAAGAGCTTACAAAGGTTCTTATTGCTTTTGCAATTAGTAAAACTGATGACGACAAAAGCTGGGATATAGCTAAAGATCTATTTGAAATTTCTGAATTACTTATTGGCGAAAATCACCAGGAAGCGCTAAAAAAACTAAAGGGAAAAACTCCAGAAGATTTTCAGAAATTCAAAGAAAGAATAAGTTCAGAAATAAAGAAAACCGAAGCTTTAATTGCAGAAACAAGCCACGAGTTCTT